>JAYTIP010000187.1:0-9472 GCA_043731745.1 Elusimicrobiota bacterium
CCACGCCCGAGTCCTACCCGCTCACGCTCAATAGCCTCGTGTTAGCGTGCAATCAAAAGACGAGCCGCGATCCGGTAATGAATTTGGAGGAGCCCGCCGTCGCCGCGGGCCTGCACTCGCTCATCGAACGCAGCCTCGCGGGGCGTCTGCACGAGCCGGGCAGCCGCGTGCCGAAGTTCATGCACCACGCCGAAATCCTTATCGGGGGCGCCGATCCCAAGGCGGTCGCGACCTTGTGCGTCCTGCTCCTGCGCGGACCGCAGACGGCGGGCGAGATCAAGACGCGCACCGAGCGTATGTGCGAGTTCGCCGGCTCTTCCGAGGTCGAGTCCTTGCTTCAGGACATCTCGTTGCGCCCCGAGCCTTGGACGGTGAAGCTCCCTCGCCAGGCCGGCCAGAAGGAAGCGCGCTGGCGCCAGCTGTTCAGCGGGGGCGCCGCCGCCTCGGCTCCCGTCGCCGCCGCGCCGCCGGCACTCGTCGCCAAGGCGCCCGATCGTGTCGCCGAGCTCGAGCGGCGCGTCGCCGCGCTCGAGGAAATCGTTAAGGCGCTCGCTCCGGGCGCCAAGTAAAAGTTCGGTGAAAAACCGCTCCGGTGCTTGTGTTCGACGCCGCCCGCTCCATACAATCTCTCTATGACTAAATTCCTCGCCGCCGCCGCGTTGCTCTCGGCCGGACTGTGCTTGCCCGCCGTTCTGCGCGCCGACGACGACGATGCCCCCGCTCCCGCGTCCACCACGCCCGACGCGGCGGCCGCCGCGCGCGACAAGGGCTATCGCGCCGAGGAGGCTGACAAGGCGTCCGCTCCCAACGAGGAAGAGTCCGCCCCCGTCGAACGCCACGCCGACAAGCGCGCCATCACGCCTGCGGCGCAGCGCGCGCTCGGAGGCTCCGGCAGGTCCGTCTCGGCGACCGGCTCGGGCGGCGGCGCCTCAGGGTCCGGCGTCGCCTGCGAAGACAGCGTGCCGAAGCTCGCGGGCGTGCAGCGCAAAGAGATCGACCTCGAGAAAACTCTCTCGGCTCCGGTGACCAGCTGGTCCGTCCCGCCGAACGGGGCGGTCAGCTATAAGTTCAAGACGCCCGCGGCGGGGGCGTTCACGCTTTTCAGCACCTCGGGCGGCCAGGCGCGCCCCGTGGCGACCTTGCAGAACGTGTCCGAGACGCCGTGCGACTTCAACGTCGACAAGGCGCGCAAGGGCGCGGACCTGTGCTATGGGTGGGGGCCCGTCGAGAACGGGATCATTTTCCTCGTCGGCGGCGGTAAGGGCAAGGCCTGCACGCTGAAGCCGAACACCGTGTACTACTACAACATCCGCTCGCTCTCCAACCCCGACCAGGGCGAGGCGCGCGACGCCTGCGCCGACGAGATTCCGTTCTTCAAGAGCCGTCCCGACCTGAAGGCCGTCTGCGGCGGCATCTGGAAGCTGAGCGGTTCCGTCGCGCCCGCCGCGAAGTGAGAAAAAAGCTCGCGCTCGCGGCCGCCGTTCCCGTACTCGCCGTCGGGGCCTTGCTTTGGTTCGCGCCTTTCCAAACCGTCGTGACTCTCCGCCGCTTCGCGCTGTGGCGCGGCGGCGCGCATCGCGTCACGCTCGGGCCCCTGCTCGCGTACGAGAAATCGAGCTGCCGCCCCGGCGCTGCGTGCCGTTGCGTGGCGCTCGTGCACGGCCTGGGCGACAGCGCGATGACCTGGGACAAGACCATGCTGGGCGAGGGCGGCGCCTCGCGACCGCCCGAAGGAGTCCTGCTGCTCGCCGTCGACATGCCCGGCACCGACGGCTCGGCCCCCGTCTCCGACTACGGCATCCGCGCACAGGCGCGGGTGCTGCGCACCGCGCTTGAGACGCGCTGCCCGGAGTGGACCGTCGCGGGCAACAGCCTGGGCGGCTGGATCGCGGGCTGGGTCGCGGTGGACTGGCCCGCCGGGGTCAAGAGCCTCGTGCTCGTCAACTCCGCGGGCCTGACCGATCCGAGCAATCAGGCGATCCTTACGGCGAAGCTTCTCGCCGCTCCCACGGCCGAGGCGATGGAGTCCTTCAGCCACCGCGCCTACGCCAAGCCGCCGACGGTTCCCGCGCGCGCCTGGCCCGCCGTCGTGGCGTCGATCATGGCGCGGCCGCCGCGCCAAATCCTAGCGGCGCTCAAGATGGAGGACACTCTCGATTCGCGGTTGAAGGACATCAAGGCCGAGACGACGATCCTGTGGGGCTCGGCGGACGCCGTGTTGCCGGCGGACTTCCCGGAGCGCTTGCGGCGCGGCATCCACGGCGCGAAGCTCGAGACCATTCCCTCGTGCGGCCATCTTCCGCAGCAGGAATGCCCGGCGTCGGTGTCGAAGGCGTTGTTCGGCGCTTAGCCCGCTCGGGCTATTTGCGGCCGGACCAGTCGGCGCGGCGCTCTTCGTCGGACATCTTCTTGAGCTGCTCGGACACGCGACGGATCTTGCGGTGAGGCTTGGCCTTGACCACTAGGCCCGCGGCGGGCTTCAGGCCAGCGAGCGCCTTCGGATCGGCCACGGCGTCCTTGAGGGTGTCCGAAGACGAGACGAGAGGGTCGGCGAGATTAAGCGCGATGGCTTGGCCCGAGCCGATGCGCACCGCTCCGGTGACGCCGCCACCGGCGACGGTGAGCTGGCGGCTCATGATCTGATTGGTGAGCGGATCGTGGTTGAGCGAGGGGGAGGAGACTTCGGCCGAGGCGCGAAACGCCGCGAGCATCGTCATCACCGTGAACACCGCCGCCTTGATCGCGTTCCTCATCTGCTAAGAGGATAGCGAGAAAGCCCCCTGTCTAGCAGTGTCCTAGGGCCCGGGAGGGCCTAGGACCATGGACCTACTCTACTGCGCGGTGGCCTTGATCTTGCCGAGCGTCTTGGGGTCGGTGATCTGGAGCTCGGCGCGATTGATCGTGTGAATATTCGTGCCGTCCTGCGTCGCGAGCTCGGTTTGACCGCTCTTGATCCGCTCGGCTTCCGCCGCGGCCTTCTCGGCATTGGCTCCGATCACGGTGTACGAGTAAATATTGTCGAGCTTTGCGGCCGGGGTGGGGAGCATTTTCGCGCCCTTGCCGCCCGTGTCGGAACCGCCCGTGCTGCTCGCGCCGTTGCCGGAGCCGCCGGAGGAACTCGTGCCGAAGCCGTTGCCGGAGCCGCTGCCTGAACCGGAATTGGAGGAAGCCACGGAGGAGCTTCCACCGGAGCTCTTTGAGCCGAGAGAGCCGCCGCCGTTGTTGCCTGTCACGGTGTTCTGGGCGTTGTTGACCGTGGTCGCGTCGTCAGCCGCGGAGGAGCCGCCGCCGGTGTCTCCGCCGCCGTTGTTCGCCGCACTGAAAGCCGAGAAGTCGGAGGCGGGGGTCTTCCGGTTGCCCGTGACGACGATGTCGTCGCCGGACGGGGCGGACGCGCCTCCGCCGTTGGAGGCGTTGATGGGCGGCATGTCGCACTTGAGCTGGGTGCAGGTCACGCCGGGCGGGAGCTGCGGCGTCGCCGGTCTGTTGGCCCCGCCGCCGTTGATGCTGTTGGCCATCTGCTTCGCGTCATTGAAATCGTGCCAATAGTAGGAGTTCGCCTGGTCCGGAGTCATGGGCGTGCCGTTGGTCTTCGTGCAGGAGTTGTCGAAGCAGTACTCGACGCGGCCGTCGGGGTACTTGAGTATCTTTCCCTCGCCGCCGCCGTACGGACTCTCCATCATCTGGGGCGGGCCCGCGATGGGTGCGGGCGCATTGTTCTTGTCGTTCGCGGCGTCCTTGAGCCACTTCTGGCGGGCCTTCTCCTCTTCGGGCGTGCAGGCACGAAAGGGAACGGTGCCGCACTTCTTGTAAAAGTCTCCACCGGAGAGCGGTGCTTGGGCGGTGAGGTCGTCGCCCTTTTGCGCCATGTCGAAGGCTCCGCCGAGATTAAGCAGGGAAGAGCCGGTACCGGACCCGCCGGCGGGGGGCGTGAGAAGCTGGGCCTGGGAAACGGCGGCGGCCAGCAAGAGGACTGCGGCGAGGGGGAGGGGTTTGGGGGTCATAGCACTTCTCCTGAATTCGTCCATCCCTCACAGCATAACCCCGGGGCCTTGCGCCCGCCATAGGCCTAAAGGCCTAGGCGTCAATAGGCCTAAAGACCCGCCTGCGGGCCGTCACGCGAATAAGGTTGACCTTTAGGCCCGCTTTTCCTAATATGCCGCCCATGATTAGATTCGGCACTTCCGGCTGGCGGGGAGTCGTCTCGGACGACTTCACTTTCCACAACGTGCGCAAGGTCGCGCACTCGGTCGCGGGCTGCGTGAAAGAAAGCCCCGAGGTCGGCTACAACAGCGACGAGTACCGCCAGTTCCTGGCGGGAACCGCGCCCAGCCGCGTGCCCACCGTCGTCGTCGGCTACGACACCCGCTTCCAGTCCGAGGACTTCGCGCATGAAGTCGCCGCCGTGTTCGCCAACGACGGCATCCGGACCTTGCTCTCCACCGGCGACCTGCCCACGCCCGCCGTGGCCTGGGCCGTGCTCGCCAACAAGGCCGTCGGCGGTGCCATGATCACCGCCTCTCACAACCCGGCGCAGTACAACGGCTTTAAGTGGATGCCCTACTGGGGCGGCTCGGCCTCGCCGGCCGTCACCAACGACCTCGAGCGCCGCATCGAGCTCCTGGGCGAACACGCGATCAAGACGATGACCGACGAGCGCTCGACCAAGGAAGCGTGGATCGACAAGATGGACTTCCGTAAGTCCTACTTCGACCAGCTCGAGAGCCTGCTCGACGTCAAGGCCATCAAAAAGGCGAAGCTGAAAGTCGCGGTCGACGCGATGCACGGCTCCGCGCGCCTGTACCTGCGCTCGTTCCTCGAAGAGCGCCTGGGCGTGGAAGTCGTCGCCAGCCACGAGGACCGAGACGTCCTGCTCGGCGGCATCTCGCCCGAGCCCACGCCCGAGTCCACGGTGGCGCTCCAGGAGCAGGTCAAGAAGGGCCGCTTCGCGCTCGGTCTCGCGACCGACGGCGACGGCGACCGCTTCGGCATCGTCGACGCGGGCGGCGTCTGGATCCAGCCCAACGAGGTCATCGCCCTCGCCTACGAGCACCTCGTCGTCAACCGCGGTTTGAAGGGGAAGGCCGCTCGCTCGGTCATGACCTCGCACTTCATCGACGCGGTCGCGAAGTCCCACGGCTCGGAGACGCGCGAGACGCCGGTCGGCTTCAAGTACCTGGGCGAGCTGCTGCGCTCGGGCCCGTTCCTGCTCGCGGGCGAGGAATCCGGCGGTCTGTCGATACGCGGCCATGTTCCCGAGAAAGACGGCATCCTCGCGTGCGTGCTGATGCTCGAGCTCGTCGCCTTCGAGAGGAAGCCGCTCGCGGCCGTGCGCGACCGTCTCTTCAAGAAGCTCGGCGCTTTCCACGGCGCGCGCATCAACTACAAGATGGAACGCCTGCGCGACATCATCGAGCTCGAAGGCCGCCTCAAGGTCAAGCCGCCGCTGGAGTTGGGCGGCGCGGCCGTCTGGCGCATCGACCAGAGCGACGGATTCAAGTTCATCCTGCGCGACGGCTCGTGGCTCGGCTTGCGCAGCTCCGGCACCGAGCCGGTGTTCCGGGTGTACGCGGAAGCCCACTCGCCCAAGCGCCTCGCCGAGATGGTCGACGCCGGCAAGAAACTGCTTCAGGGGAAGTTCTAAACATGAGCAAGATCGAGACCGTTCGGGCCCAGGAAATTCTCGACAGCCGCGGCTATCCGACGGTCGCCGCGGAAGTGATCCTGGCCGACGGTTCGATCGGCTCCGCGATGGTCCCCAGCGGCGCCTCGACGGGCGAGCACGAGGCCGTCGAGCTGCGCGACGGCGACAAGGCGCGTTACTTCGGCAAGGGCGTGCTCAAGGCCGTGGCCAACGCCAACGGCGAGCTCGCGAAGGCCGTGAAGGGCCTCGACGCGGCCGACCAGCCGGCGGTCGACGCCAAGATGATAGAGGTCGACGGCTCCCCCAACAAGGGCCGCCTCGGCGCGAACGCGATCCTCGCCATTTCGATGGCCACGGCGCGCGCGCAGTCGGTCTCGGCCAAGGAGCCCCTGTACGCCTGGATCCGCAAGGCCTTCGGCGGTCCCGCGAAGAATTTCGTCCTGCCGACGCCGATGCTCAATGTGATCAACGGCGGCAAGCACGCCGACTCCGGCCTCGATGTGCAGGAGTTCATGATCGTGCCCACGGGCACGCCGACCTTCGGCGACGGCCTGCGTGCCGGCGCGGAGATATACCAAATCTTAAAAAAGGCGCTTGAAAAGCGCCAAATGACGACCGCGGTCGGCGACGAGGGCGGTTTCGCGCCGCGCTTGAAGACTCACACCGAAGTCCTTGATGTCCTCACCGCGGTGATCGCCGAGGCGGGTTACGAAGGCAAGGTCCGCTTGGCGCTCGACTGCGCGGCCAGCGAGTACTACAAGGACGGAAAATACGTCCTCGAGGGCAAGCCCCGCACCTCCGAAGAGATCTCGAAGGTGTACGGCGACTGGGCGGCCAAGTACGGCATCATCTCCATTGAAGACCCGCTCGCCGAGGACGACTGGACGGGCTGGCAGGCGATGACGGCCGGCGTCGGCGCCAAAATCCGCTTGATCGGCGACGACCTGTTCGTCACCAATCCCGTGCGCCTGGCGCGCGGCATCAAGGAAAAATCCGCCAACGCGATCCTGATCAAGCTCAATCAGATCGGCACCTTGACGGAGACCGCGAAGGCCATCACCGACGCGCAGAAGGCCGGCTTCGCGACCGTGATCTCCCACCGCTCGGGTGAAACCGAAGACTCCTTCATCGCGGACTTGGCCGTCGCCGTCAACGGCGGGGCGATCAAGACGGGCGCGCCGTGCCGCTCCGAGCGTCTGGCCAAGTACAACCGCCTCCTGCAGATCGAGGCCTCGCTCGCGGGCAAGTGCTCCTACGCGGGCGGCGTCGAGTTCACGGTCTCGCCCGCTCCCACGCGATGAAGGACCGCGCCAAGCGCGCGGGGGACTTCCTGCGCGCCCACTGGGGCCGCCTGCTCGCGGGCACCGCGTTGCTCGTCGTGTTCTTCGGCAACGGCGGGTTCCGCTCGCTCACGCGCAACTGGCTCGAGCTGCGCCGCCTTAATCAGGAGATCGTCACGCTCGAGCGCGACGAGAAGGAGCTCGACGCGCGCCTGAAGGCCCTGCGCTCCGGCGACGGCCCCGTCGAGCGCCTCGCGCGGCGCGAGCTGGGCTACATCAAGAAAGGCGAGATCGAGTACCGCTTCCCGCCGCCCGAGAAGAAATAATGTGGCCGGTCCTGTGGGCTTACGGGCCGCTGCGGATCTACGGCTACGGCGCCGCGATCACCTTGGGCGGGCTCATCGGCGCGCGCCTGCTGTGGCTGCGGCGCGAGAAAATGGGCCTCAAGACCGAAGAGGACTTCTGGGCGCTGCTCAACGCCGCCTGCCTGTCGGGCTTCTTCGGCGGCAAGATTCTTTTCCTGCTCCAGTACGGCTGGAACGGCGGCCTCTCGATCATGAACGGCTACTCAGCGTTCGGCGGCTTCGTGAGCGTGCCGCTGGCGGTGTGGGGCTTCGCGCGCTGGAAAAAAATCCCGTTTCTCAAGCTCGCCGACTACATGTTCCTCTGCGCGCTGTTCTGGCACGCGTTCGGCCGTCTCGGCTGCTTCCTGGCCGGTTGCTGCTACGGCCGCCCGACCACCTTGCCGTGGGGCGTGACTTTCCGCGACGCGCACTCGATGATTCCAGCGCAACTTCTCGGTGTGCCCATTCATCCGGTACAGCTTTATGAGTCGTTGGGTGACCTGATCATCGCCTCTTTGCTCTACCGCGTCCTCCTCGCCACGGAAAAGGGCAAGGTCAAGCCCGGCCTCGTCGCGGCCGGGCACTTCATGGCTTACGGCGTCATGCGCTTCTCGCTCGAATTCCTGCGCGGCGACGACCTGCCGGGCTGGGGCCCTCTCTCGCAGGGCCAGGTCCTCGGCCTTGGCCTCGTGGCGGCCTCGTGCGGCATCCTGTTCTGGAGGGCGCGATGCACCCCGTCCTCCTGAGCCTCGGCTCCTTCCAGCTTTCGACCTACGGCGTGCTCGTCGCCGCGGGGTGGCTCGCGGGCGTGCGCTGGCTCGTCTCGCGCCGCACGGCGCTGGGGCTGACGGAAAACCAAATTTGGGACCTCGTGTATTGGATCTTCGGCGGCGCCTTCGTGGGCGGCAAGATCATGTATTTCGTGGTCACGCCGGGCGCTTTCGCCTTCACGATCGAAGCGCTGCGCTACGGCTTCGTGTTTTACGGCGGGCTGATCGGAGGCCTGGCCGCGGGGTTCTGGTATGCGCGCAAGCTGAACCTGCCGTTTCTCAAGCTCGCCGATTGGTTTTTAACCGCGCTGGCGCTCGGTCACGGCATCGGCCGCTTCGGCTGCCTCGCGGCGGGCTGCTGCTACGGCCGTCACACCGACCTGCCCTGGGGCGTGGCGCTCGCGGGCGATCCCTCGCGCCATCCCACGCAAGTCTACGAGGCGCTTCTCGACCTCGCTTTATTCGGCGTGCTGGCGCGCCTCGTTCTACCCCGCATCGCCGACGGGCGCCTGCGCCGAGGCGCCGGCGTCGCGGGCTACATATTCGGCTACGCGGCCCTGCGCTTTTGCGTCGAGTTCCTGCGCGGCGACGACCGCGGCGCCTTCGTCGCCGGTTTGTCTCCGTCTCAATGGGTCGCGCTCGGCGCCGCCGCCGCGACCGTCGTCTGGCTCGCGGCTCGAGGGAAAGAAAAATGAAAAAACGCTTGATCGTCGAGAACGACCTGCCTCGCCTGGACTCGTTCCTCTCCAAAAATCTGACCGGCTTCAGCCGCGCCTTCCTCAAGGACATGATCGGCCGCGGCAATGTCACGGTCGACGGCAAGGTCGTCGACGCCGACGAGCCCGTCTTGGAAGGCCAGCGAGTCGAAGTCGAGCTTCCCGAGACCGTCGCCGCCACCGACGACACCTTCGAGTCGTGGGTGCTCTTCGAGGACAAGCGCATGCTCATCCTTAATAAGCCCTCGGGCCTGCTCATGCATCCTCTCGGCGATTCCTGGCTCAAGAGCCCCGAGGCCGCGCGCGCCGGCCACGAGACCAACCTCGCCGCCGAACTCCAGGTCCACCGTCCCGCCATCCTTAAAGCCGGCACGCCCCGGTGCGGCATCGTTCATCGCCTCGACCGTCCGACGAGCGGCGTGCTCCTCGTCGCCAAGGACCCCGAGACCTACTCCGCGATCACGGACATGTTCAAGGAACGCTTCATGGACAAGACCTACCGCGCGATCGTGCGCGGCGTGCCGCCGCCGACCTCCCGCGTCCAGGCGCCGATCGGCCGCGAGCCGGGGCTGCGCAAGGTCGTCGTCACGCCGCTCGGTAAACCCGCTGAGACCTCCTTCCGCGTCGTCACGAAGAAGAAGATCGCCGCACTCGTCGAGGCCAAGCCGCTCACCGGCCGCACCCACCAGATCCGCGCCCACCTGGCCCACATCGGACA
>JAYTIP010000188.1:0-18739 GCA_043731745.1 Elusimicrobiota bacterium
ATAGGCCGGTTGAACCTGTCGCAGCCGCGCGAGCGCGGCTACCCTAACATCATGAGACGGTTCCTCTCGACGGCGCTGCTCTTCCTCGCCACGACGGCCTTCGCCCAGATCAAGGCCGTCACGGAGCTCGCCGTTCCAACCATCCCCGTCGCGACGGGGGCGAGCGCCCTCAACACCTCCCTCACCGTTCTGCCGCCGGCGTTGTCGCTCAGCGCGGCCTCGCTCACGCCGTCGCTGACGCCCGTCGCCACGCCCATCGCCGTGTTGACTCAGACCGGGGCGGCCCTGTCGGCTCCCTCGAAAGAGGGGCCGGACCCCTCCGCGGTTTCCCGCAAGACTTTCGACGCCGCCAAGACGCCGGCGACTTCTCCCGAGGTCGCGGGCCGCGAGTCCACGACCCGCGTCGCACTAGAAGAGGCGAACAATCCTCGTTATCGGATCGTCGAGCCCGTGTCCCACCCGCTCGCGAAGGCCGCGTTCGAGTCCGTCGACATGGCGGCCGTGACCATCCCTTTCTCGATCGGCGCCCTGATCCTTCGCGGCGCCTTCTCCGATCCCATCCTCCTGACGGGCGCGATGCTCGCTCTCTGGGGTCTCGCCTTCTACGCCATGCGCTCGCATCTGGGCGATGTGCGCTCGACCGTGGTCGGCGGCTGGCAGGCCTCCCACGATCAGAAGTACCGAACCGACTACTCGACCGGTCTGCAGCGCGACATCCGCGGCAAAAAATACGGCGAAGACCGCTACGACGAGCGCGCGCCCGGCGCCGTCGGCCGCACGGCGACCCTCCTGCTCGCCGGCACCGCCGCGCTCGGCGCGGCCGCTTTCCTCCTGCTATAATCGCGCGGTGCGACAGCGCGTGAGGATTCGTTCGTTCCCCGCCGTCGTGGGCCCGCGTCCGAAGGTCTTGATCCTCGGGACCTTGCCCGGAATCGCGTCCCTGCGCCTCACGCAGTACTACGGCCACCCGCAGAATAAATTCTGGGAGCTTCTGGGCTCGGCCCTCAACGAGGACCTACGGTCGTTGAGCTACGCGCGACGCCTTAAAAGGCTCAAGGCGCGCGGAGTCGCTCTTTGGGACGTCGTCTCCGACGCGCGGCGCCCGGGCAGCCTCGACGCGGACATCCGAGGCGAGCGCCACAACGAGGTCGCGGCCTTTTTGAAAAAGCGCGGTATCCGCGCGATCTTCTTCAACGGACAGGTCGCGCGGCGCATGTACTTGCGAAAGTTCGGGGAACCGACGATCCCCGCCTTCCTGCTGCCCTCTTCGAGCCCGGCGTACGCCTCGATGACCAGGAAAGCCAAGGCGAGGGGCTGGCGTCGCGTTCGCGCGTACCTATAAAGTAGAATGCGGGCCATGAGGGCCCTTTTCCTGGCCGCGTTGCTCGCGGCTCCCGCTTCCGCCGCCGCGCCCGCCGAACTGTCGATCCACGACCTCATCGACAAGGCCAACAAGGCCTTGCGCGGCGACTCGAGCCACGGCCGCCTGACCATGACGATCGAGACGCCCGACTGGAAGCGCTCGCTCGAGATCGAGGGCTGGAACAAGGACCGCACCTACGCCTTCATCAAGATCCACTCGCCCGCCAAGGAGCGGGGGAACACCACCTTGCGCCGCGTCAACGAGATGTGGGTCTGGCTGCCGAAGGTCGAGCGCGTGATCAAGATTCCGCCGACCCTCATGCACTCCGCCTGGCAGGGCTCGGACTTCACCTACGAGGACATCGTCAAGGCCGACTCGATCGTCAAGGACTACACGCACAAGCTCCTCGGCACCACCAAAGAAAAGGACCGCACCGTCTACCACATCGAGGCCATGCCCAAGCCCGACGCGCCCGTCGTCTGGGGCAAGGTGCTGACCGATGTGGCCTTGTACGACGAGGACCAAAGCGTCATCCCCGTCAACGAGCTCGATTACTCCGAACGCGGCGAGCTCATCCGCACCATCACCCTCTCCGATGTGAAGATCATGAGCGGCCGACGCGTGCCCTCGCGCCTGGAGTGCGTGCCCGCCAAGAAAAAGGGCCAGCGCACTTTTCTCGTCTACTCCGAGCTCGAGTTCGACGTGCCGCTCACCGACGCCTTCTTCAGCTACCAGCGCCTGCAAAAGGGGAACCAGTAGTGCTGCAGCTCGCCTGGCGCAACGTCTGGCGCAACGGCCGCCGCAGCCTGATCAATGTGGCCGCGATGGGCTTTGGCCTCGCGGCGATCATGTTCGGGCAAAGCATGATGCGCTCGCTGCAGTCCCAGCTCGTGGAAAAGGCCACCGGCTCCTTTACGGGCCATGTGCGCATCGAGCGCCGCGACATCGACGAGCCCAAGTTCCCCGACAAGTTCATGACGAAGCCCGAGGAAGCCGCCAAGCTCATGGCCGCCGACCCGCGCGTCCTCGTCTGGGGCCGGCGCATTCACATGACGGGACTGATCTCCTCGCCGAACATGTCCTTAGGCGCGCTCATCTGCGCCGTCGAGCCCGACAAGGAGAACAAGATCACCGACATGGCCGGCTACATGAAGGAAGGCCATTACCTCGAGCCCGGACCCAAGGGCCTCAAGGGCATCGTCATGGGCAAGAAGATCGCCGGCCGCCTCGATGTGCGCTTAGGCGAGAAGGTCGTGCTCATGGCCCAGGCGGCCGACGGCTCGATGGGCGCCGAGGCCTTCCGCCTCGTCGGCATTCATGAAACGGGCTCAGAATCCTTCGATGGCCAGATGGTGTGGGTCCCGCTTCAGGCGATGCAAGAACTGCTTGGTCGTCCCGGCCAAGCCAACGAGCTCGCCGCCAAGGTGCGCAACATCGACGACGCCGACGCGGTCGCCGCCGACCTCGACGCCAAGCTCGGCCCGGGCAACATCGGCGCCATGTCGTGGAAGAAGATCGACAAGGAGATCATCGGCATTCAAGCCTTTCAGGACGGCATGCTGACGGTCGTGCTCGTCATCGTGTTCATCATCGTGGCCCTCGGGATCCTGAACACCCAGCTCATGAGCCTCTTCGAGCGCGTGCGCGAGTTCGGCGTATTAATGGCTATCGGTGCCCGGCCCAAGTGGATCGTCAAGCTCCTCATCATGGAGTCGGCCTTGCTCGGGCTCGTCGGCACGACCTTCGGGTTGCTCGTCGGCTCGGCCCTCATCGCCCACTTCGGCCGCCACGGCCTCTTCCTGCCGGTCGGCGACGCCTTCAAATACTTCCTGCCCTTCCCGTCGGTGATCTACCTGCGTCCGGCCTGGGGCATGCACTCCTTCGCCTGCGCGACCGTCTTCGTCGTCACCTTGCTCGCCACGCTTCCGCCGGCGTTGCGCGCCGGGCGCCTAAAACCCTCGGAGGCCCTGCGGCATGTCTAGCTTGGTCGAGACGAAGGGCGTCCATAAGGTCTATGCGGCCGGCTCCAAGGTCGCGGCGCTCAACGGCGTGAGCCTCACCATCGAGCGGGGGGAGTTCTCCGCCCTCGCCGGCCCCTCGGGCTCGGGCAAGTCCACGCTACTTAACCTCATCGGCACGCTCGACCAGCCCACCAAGGGCACGGTGAGCTACGAGGGGCGCGTCGTTTCCGGCCTCGACGCGGACACGCTCTCCGACTTCCGCCTGCGCACGCTCGGCTTCGTCTTCCAGTCCTACAACCTCATCCCCGTGCTGACCGCGACCGAAAATGTCGAGTACCCGCTCGTGCTCCAGGGCGTGGCGCCCGCCGAACGCCGCAAACTGGCGCTCGAGTCGCTCAAGCTCGTCGGTCTCGAGCATTACTCGCACCGCCGCCCCGACCTGCTCTCCGGCGGCCAGCAGCAGCGCGTCGCCGTCGCACGCGCCATCGTCCATCGCCCGTCTCTCGTGCTCGCCGACGAGCCCACCGCCAACCTCGACTCGAAGACGGGCGCTCATTTGCTGGATCTCATGGAAGGCCTCAACCGCGACCACGGCGTCACCTTCCTGTTCTCGAGCCACGACCACGCCGTGCTCGAACGCGCCCGCCGCGTCGTCCAGCTCCAGGACGGCGAGCTCAAAGCCGATGAAGTTCGCTCTCGCTAGTTTTCTATTACTCGCCGCGGCGCCGGCCTCCGCCGGCGTCAAAGCCGGAGGCTACCTCAAGGATTTTTTCCAGTATTCGCACTCCGCTTTGGACGGCCGCGCCTACGGCCTCGACACCTTCCGCGCCCGGCTGACCCTCGACGGGGAGAAAAACATCCTCCGGGCGCACGCCGACCTCGACGCCCAGGTGGCCGCGGGTTCTTTCTTCCACACGACCGATTTCCGTCTCTTCGGCTTCGCGCCGCCCAAGCCGTGGCTCGACATGGAGCACACGGTCTCCACGGGCACGACCAACGGCTTCGGCATCGGCGCGTACCGCGCCTGGATCGGCGTGGAGGACGAGCGGGGCGTCGTGCGCGCCGGCCGCCAGCGCATCGCCTGGGGCACGGGCAAGCTGTGGAATCCCACCGATGTATTAAATCCCTACGACCCCTCCACCGTCGAGCGCGACGAGCGCCGCGGCGTCGACGCGTTGTACGCGCGCGGCGGAATCGGAAACCTGGGCCAAGCCGAGCTCGTCTGGGCGCCCAACGACACCTGGGTGGACCACAACCTCCTCGCGCGCGGCCGCGCCAACTGGGAAGGCTGGGATGCCTCCTTGATGGGCGGCAAGGTCGCCGGCTCGACGGGCTCGGTCATGGCCGGCGCGGACTTCGCCGGCACGATCTTTGACGGGACTTTACATGGCGAAGCCGCCTTCTTCCGCCCCGAGTACCGCGCTCGCTACTGGAAAGCCGGGATCGGATACGACTATACCTTCACCTCGCTCGGGGACACGGCCGTCGTGGCCGAGTATTACCACTCCGGCTCGGGCGAGACCGACCCGCGCCGCTACGACTTCGCGTCCTTGCGCGCGGGCCGCGAGCCGGGCGTGGCGCAAAACTATTTCGGCGCGACCCTCTCGAAAGACCTGCACACCTTGCTCAAGTTCGAAGTCGCGGCCATCGTCAACGCCGACGACGGCTCGACGCTCGCCTACCCGAGCCTCGCGTGGAACGCGCTGCCCGATCTGTGGCTGACCGCCGCCTGGCGCCGCTTCGGCGGCGACAAGCTCGGCGAGTTCGGTCGCCAGCCCAACGCCGCGGTGCTGACCGTGCAATATTGGTTTTGATCGCCCGCCCGTCGAGTTATCCCCAGCGCTTTCAGCGCTGAAAGCGCTGGGGATAACTCGGAGAGTTCGGGCGCCAGCCCGACTCCACCGTTCTGACCGCGCAGTGGTGGTTCTAACCTCAATTCGCCCAAAGTTACCTTGACGGACACCGTTTCGGGGGTTATTCTCAAACGGTAGCCCCTCCGGAGGGACCCGTCATGGCGGATTCACAGTTCGAGGCCGTCGCCGCGTCGAAGACGCCGTCGGGCTCGGCGCCCGTGCCCGCCGCCGAAGCCGAACCCGCGTGGCGGCAATCAGCCCGCGGCGCACGCAACGCGGTTAGGGCCGGATTTGTCGCCTTCGCGGTGACGATACTGTCGGCGATGCTGTCCAGTAAGGCCCCGGAAATATTCGGATCGATTGCCATGTTCACGGCCCTCGCGGCCTTACTCGCGGTGATCGTAGCCGGCGTTCGATCCCTGATCGCGCTCTATGGCATGGCCACGGGGGAGGGGCGCGTCGCTTACGCCGCGCCGCTCGAGTCGATCTTCATCGTGTTTATGGCGGGCTTCGGCTTGTTCATCGCCTTCATGAGCACATTCGCGTTCTCGCGCGGACGGCAGCTGCGCAAGCGGGGCAAATTGTTACTCCCGCCTGTGGAGCCGGGGGGAGGCTGGGCCAAGCTCGGTTTGAACGCGGCCCTTCCCTCCGGGGTGCGCTCGGCCGTCGCCGCGCGCTGGCGCGAGAACGGTCGCACGGAGCACGCCTCGGTGGCTGCGTTCGCGAGGCTCACCTTGGACCTGATGGCGCTCGGCGCGCCGCCGGAGCTGATTCACGACGCCAACCGCGACGCGCGCGACGAGATCCGTCATGCCGAGCTTTGCTTCTCCCTCGCCAAGGCGATCGACGGCCAAGACGCGAGCCCGGGTCCGTTTCCCGAGCCGCAATCAGCCAGAACTTTGTCTTCGAACCGGACCTTGGCCCTGGCCGAACTCGCCGTCGATTCCCTGATCGAGGGCGCCCTGCATGAAGGCCTGTCGGCCCGGATCATCGCCCGTCTCGCTCAGCGCTGCGAGGAGCCCGGCACCCGCGCGCTTCTTCAGGAACTGGCCGTCGACGAGAGCCGCCACAGCGCCCACGGCTGGAAGGTCGTGGATTGGTGCTTGGCCGAGGGCGGAGCGCCCGTAGCGCACGCCTTGCGAGGCGCGCTGGCGGGATTGCCCGAGCATCCCGCGACCGACCAACCCGAAGCGGCGAAGGACGGCGGCTGGGAGCGATTCGGAATTCACGGAGACGCCCTCGAGCACGAGCAACACGAAAGAATTCGCGGCGCGCTGACCTCGCGAGTTCGAACGATGACCGCCGCGGCGTGCGCCGTTGCTTAAAAGCAACGAACCTATTTAGAAGCAGCTCGCCCCGGCCGCTTCAACGCGGCGATGAACTTCGGCCAGTCGCGGCCGCTGTCCTCGAACAGCTTGTCGAGCTTGGCGGGGTCGCCGCGATAGACGCGGTGCGCCGCGACGACGGCGTTGTTCAGCTTGCCGGGAATGCCCGACTGCGCGAACAGCTTTTCGCGTTCGCCGCATTTCTCGGCGTAACACGCTTCGAGCTTTGCCGCCAAAGCCGTGAACAAGGCGGCCCGCTTCTCGGACGCTACGAGGTCGCTACTCCATTCCTCCATTTCAGGCGACGCCTCGCCGAAACGGTCCCGCACAAAATACTCGGCGCCGTGCTCGCCGATCCATTGAGCCGTCGACTCCTCGTTACCGAGGGTGCCGTGCGCGAACTCATGGATCAAGAGCTCGGCTAAATCACCGGGCCCGTAGTCGAGCACCGCCGAGGGCAGGGGATCCGCGATCGGCAGGGGCGTGTTGTAGGCCGCGGCGGGGACGACGGTCGAGTCGAAGCCCTTGCGGGTCCACTCCGCGGCTTCTTTTTCGGCGATGTCCCGGCGGAAATGACCCTTGTACGGGAAACCCAGGAAGGTGATCGGCTTGAGGCTCGTCGTCGAGCAGGCGTAAACGAGCCAGGTGACGGCGCCGTCGACCGGGGTCCAGGCGGCGAAGTCGCGCGAGGGCGCAAGCGCGAGCTTCTCGACCGCGAAGCGGCGCGCGCCTAAAACGAGCTTCAGCTTTTCACGACGGCCAGGCGCGGTCGATGGATCCTTGATCGTCTCCGCGATCGAACGCTCGTGCCACAGCAAGGACAGATGCCCGGCGGTCGAGCGGTAGGCGTAGCAGCCCGAGAGGAAAAGAAGCGGGAGGAGCCTTAAGGCTCGACCCATTTGCCGTGCTTCTTGATCAACGCCACGAGCGCATCGTCGGACTGAGCGAAGGGAATGCCCTTCTGAACGCATTCCTTACCGACATACAGGTTGATCGAGTCCGGCGCGCCGCCGACATAGCCGAAGTCGGCGTCCGCCATCTCGCCCGGGCCGTTGACGATGCAGCCCATGATGGCGATCTTGACGCCTTTGAGGTGACCGGTCCGGGCCTTGATGCGCTCGGTCGTCGTCTGTAGGTCGAACAAAGTGCGGCCGCAGGACGGACAAGACACGAACTCGGTCTTGGTGATGCGCACGCCCGCGCCTTGGAGCACGTTGTAGATCAAGGACACGCCGCGCTCGAAGGGGAGATCGGCGTCGATCGACACCGCGTCGCCCACGCCGTCGCAGAGAAGGCCGCCGATCAAGGTCGAGGCGCGCATGACCTGCTCGTCGGGAGTCGCCTCGCGCGGCGCGCGGATCAAGATGGGGGAGGTGTTGCCGTACGCGGCGAGCGCGCGGTACTCGCGGATGAGCTTGCCCGCGTCGGTGCCGCGCAACGAGGTCATGGTCGGCACGACCTTGTAGAGGGACGCGGCCTCGTACTTACGGGCAAGTTCGGCGCTATCCGCTTCCACCAAATTGACCATGCCGGTGCTCTTGAGCGCGTCTAGGTACGCCCCGTAGTCGCGCTCGGTGGGATTAGCCCAGCAGGTCATGTCGGCGATCTTCACCGCGTCGAGCGCGAGAGACAAAGGTCCTTCGACGCGAGCCAAGTAAGCGAGTCGAGAGGTCTCCGACGACAGCTTGACGCGAATGTCGCGCAAGCGTTCGAGGCTTTCCTTGTCGGTGACGGGGAACTCGAGAATCTCGAGGTCGGCGCCGGAGGCCTTGCCGAGCAGGACCTCGTGGAGGTCGAGAATGGCGTCGGCCGACATGATCTTAGGGACCTTGGTGACCACGCGCACCAAATCCAACCCGCCGGTCACGAACGGACCGACGGGGAAGTAGTCGGCCTTGCGGCGCTTGTAGGAGTAGAAGTCGGCGCAGTGGTACTGGGCCTTCTTGCTCTCAGGACGCGACGGTTCCTGGTCGCGCTTGTGGAAAGGCTTGGCCAGCACCTGGCAGACGGGCACTTCGCGCTCGGGGTCTTCGGTGAGCGAGACGCGGATGGTGTCGCCGATGCCGTCTTCGAGCAAAGAGCCGATGCCGATGGCGCTCTTGATGCGACCGTCCTCGCCGTCGCCGGCCTCGGTCACGCCGAGGTGCAGGGGGTAGTTCATGCCCATGTCGTCGAGGCGCTGGGTGAGCAGGCGGTACGCGGCGATCATGACCTTCGGGTTCGAGGACTTCATCGAGAAAATCAGGTCGTAGTAGCCGTTTTTCTCGGCGATGCGCGCGAACTCGAGGGCGGACTCGACCATGCCGAGCGCCGAATCCCCATATCGATTCATGATGCGGTCGGAGAGGGAGCCGTGGTTCGTGCCGATGCGGCAGGCGCGCTTGAGGCGCTTCATCTTCTGCACGAGGGGGGTGAAGCGCTCCTCGATGCGGGCGATTTCCGCGGCATACTGTTCGTCCGTGTATTCTTTGACCGCGAAGCGCTTGCTGTCGACGAAGTTGCCGGGATTGATGCGGACTTTTTCACAGAACTCGGCGGCGGCGTCGGCGGCGTTGGGCGAAAAATGGATGTCGGCCACGATGGGCTGATTGAACCCGGCCTTCACGAGCTTTTCCTTGATCTTGCCGATGGCCTGGGCGTCGGCGACGGTGGGAGCGGTGATGCGCACGATCTCGCAACCCGCCTCGATCATCTTGACCGACTGGCGGAAGGTGGCCTCGACATCGAGGGTGTCCGTGGTCGTCATGGACTGGACGCGGATGGGGTTGTCGCCGCCCACGCCGACATTGCCCACCATGACCTCGCGCGTGCGGCGGCGCTTGTAGGCGAAGATGTCGGGGACGTACTTTTTGAGGAGCACGGGGGTCTTGGAGAGCGTTTCGGGCATCAGAAGAAAATTATATCATTTGGCATGGCTTTCCCTCCGTCGACGCTGGGCATCCGTCACATCGCGCTGTTCACGGCCGACATGGCCAAGGCCGAGGCCTTCTACTGCGGCCTGCTGGGCTATCAGGTGGAGTGGCGACCTGACCCCGACAATCTCTACCTGACCATGAACGGCCAGGACAACCTGGCGATCCACAAGGGTTCGCCGTCGGGCGAAACGCGCCTGGACCACTTCGGGATCATCCTGCGCAAGGCGGACGATGTCGACGCCTGGTACGAGCACCTCAAGGCGCACGCGGTCAAAGCACCAAAAACCCACCGCGACGGAGCCCGGTCCTTTTATGTGAAGGATCCGGACGGAAACGGCCTGCAGTTCATCCACCACCCGCCCATAGCGAACAAGGCGTAGTCCTGTTATACTGCCGCCCATGGAACTCGCCGACCGCCTAAGCCGTCTGTACGCCGCCCTGATCGACTATGCGATCATCCTGCCCTTCAGCGTGGGCGCGGCGGTCGTGATTCCCGGCCTACGCGGCTCGACCGCCATGATGCCGGCCATCATCGTTCTCATCCTGATCTTCTTCGGGTTCTTGGGCTACCAGCTTTGGCTGCTGACGACGCTCGGCCAAACGCTCGGCAAGAAGCTCATCGGCATCAAGATCGTGCTGATCAAGGACCTGAGCAACGGGGGCTTCGTCGCCAATGTCCTCCTGCGCGGCGGCGTGCCCTGGGTGCTCAGCGCCATACCGGGATTGGGAATCCTGTTCGCGCTGGCCGACAATCTGTTCATCTTCCGCGAAGACCGGCGCTGCCTCCACGACTACATCGCCGGCACCTGCGTGATCAAAGCCTAGGAGCGTCCATGGAACTCGCCACCCGCAAGCAAAGACTGGGCGCCGCGCTGATCGACGGCTTCATCGTCTCGATTCCGTATGTGATCGGCTCGATGGAGTGGGCGCCCGACCCGGTGCGGTTGCTGGGGGTGGCCGCGTCCTTGATTTTGCTGATCGTCCAGCTGCGCATGGTGACCTTGAGCGGCCAAACGCTCGGCAAGCGCGCGGTGGGGATCAAGATCGTGCTCAAGGACACGCTTGAAAACGGGGGCTTCGTCGTCAATGTGCTCAAGCGGGGCCTACTCAACGGCCTGCTGAGCCTGATTCCCGGCTACTTCCTGGTGGACTGCGGCCTGATCTTCCGGGACGGCCGGCGCTGCATTCACGATATGATCGCCGGAACCTGCGTGATCCAAGCCGAGCCAGCCGTGGTACAATGAGGGGGTGAAGCCCCCTGTCGACGACAAACTCGAAGAAATCCGCCGCAGCCTCGCCATCCTGGAATCGGTCGTATCGGAACCGGAACTCATCCGAGATCTGAGCGAAGACGAGCGCATCCGCCTCATGAAGGCCGCCGGCAAGCTCTCCCGCCCGACCCGCCTGCAGCGTTCCCGCATCTCGCGCCTCGAGCGCCAAGAGGCCAAGCGCCTCGCCGTCGAAGCCGATCGCGCCGCCCGCGCCGCCTCCGGCATCCGCGCCGCCCGCCTGGCCCCCGTCTTCAAGGCGCCGGCGATCGCGCTGCCCGCCCCAGAGACTCCCGAGCGCCATCTCTCCAAGCCCCAGGGCTGCTACTGCTGCAAGCAGGACTTCACCAAGCTCCACCACTTCTACGACAACATGTGCCCGGACTGCGCGGAGTTCAACTACGCCAAGCGCTTCCAGACCGCCGACCTGCACGGCCGCACCGCCTACATCACGGGCGCACGCCTGAAGATCGGCTATCACGCCGCGCTCAAGATGCTCAAGGCCGGCGCGCGCGTCATCGTCTCCACGCGCTTCCCGCACGACGCGGCCAAGCGCTTCGCCGCCGAGCCCGACTTCAAGGAGTGGGGGGACCGGGTCAAGGTGTACGGTCTTGATCTGAGACATTCTCCGAGCGTCGAGATCTTCTGCCGCTACCTCAACCAGACCGAGGACCGCCTCGACGCGCTCCTCAACAACGCCGCGCAGACCGTGCGCCGGCCCACCGCGTTCTACGAACATCTGTTGCCCTACGAGGCTTTGCCTTGGTCCGGCCTCACCGCCGTCGAGAAGAACATCCTCGGCGGCCATTACGAGGTCACCTCCGCTCTTGGTCACGCGCCGTCGGAAGAGAAGTC
The DNA here is from genome assembly GCA_043731745.1 of Elusimicrobiota bacterium. GTDB lineage: Bacteria > Elusimicrobiota > Elusimicrobia > UBA1565 > UBA9628 > GWA2-66-18. Next base: position 11,541 of record JAYTIP010000188.1, read on the forward strand.
TTTGATCTCGCTCGACAACGGCCCCGTCGGCATCGGCCTCAAAAACTCGGCCGCCTTGTCCCAGGTCCGCATGGTTTACGACGACAAGATCACCGGCAAGGACATTTTCCCGCCCGGCAAGTACGATGTCGACCTTCAGCAGGTCGACCTGCGCACGATGAACACCTGGCGCATGACCTTGGCCGAGGTTCCTACCCCCGAGCTGCTCGAAGTCATGCTCATCAACGCGGTGGCGCCGTTCATCCTCGCGTCCAAGCTCAAGCCCTTGATGCTCCGCCATCCCACCGGCGACAAGCACATCGTTAATGTCACTGCGATGGAGGGCATCTTCTCGCGCGGGACGAAGACCGACAAGCACCCGCACACGAATATGGCCAAGTCCGCGCTCAACATGATGACTTTGACTTCCGCGCGCGACTACATCAACGACGGCATCTGGATGAACGCGGTCGACACCGGCTGGGTCACCGATGAGGACCCCGTCGTGCACTCGCTGCGCAAGCAGGCCGTCCACGACTTCCAGCCCCCGCTCGATGTCATCGACGGCGCGGCGCGCATCCTCGATCCGTGGTTCGTCGGCCTCAACACCGGCGTGCAGGTCTCGGGCAAGTTCCTCAAGGACTACAAGCAAGCCAACTGGTAACGCAACAACTAGGGGTCAGACCCCTAGTTGTTGCGTAGCTTGTGGCGGCCGGCGGCGCGGTCGATGAGGATGGAGACCATCATGTCGCCGAGGACGTTGACGACCGAGCGCGCGCGCGCGAGGACCCAGTCGACGGTGAGCAACAGCGGCAGCAACTCGGCGGGAAGGCCCACGGTCGCCAGCACGAGCGCCAGCGAGATAAAGCCCGCCTCGGGCACGCCCGCGATGCCCATCGCGGCGATGAGACAGGAGAAGGCCGCCGAGAGCTGCTGAGCCATAGTCAGGTGCAGACCGTGCGCTTGGGCCACGAAGAGCACCGCCATCGCCTCGTAAAGGATGATGCCGTCGTTGTTGAGGTTGGTGCCCACGCAGGCGCCGAGGGTCGAGGCCGACTTCGACACGCCGAGGCTATCGAGCGCCTTGAGCGTCAGCGGCAAGGTCGCCAGGCTTGAGTTGGCGCCGACGGAGTACACGACGGGCTCGTAGGCCGCGGCCCAGAAGCGGCGCAGGGGGATGCGCGCGTAGAAGACGAGCCAGCCCTGATAGACGATGAGCGGGTGCAGTATTAAGCCGAGCAATCCGACCGCCACATAGGCCGCCAAGCCCTTGATGGGCGAGAAGCCGTACTTGCCCACCGAGGTCGCCACCACGCCGAACACGGCGAACGGGGCGAGCTGAATGATCCAAGACAGGATCACCTCCATCGCGCCGCGCATGACGCCGACCGCGGTCTCCACACCCTGCACTGGCTCGCCCGCGTCCTTGAGCTTGCGCAAAGCGAGGCCGAAGGTCAAAGACAGAACGACGAGGGGGAAGATCGCGTTGTCGATGAACGGCTGGACCAGGCTGGGCGGGACGATGTTCGAGAGAAAGGAGCTCAGGCCGAGAGTCTTGCCCGCCGCCGCGCCGAGCGCCGCGTCGGCGCCGGACGCGGCCGCCGTCTGAGCCAGGTGAAGGCCCGGCTTGATCAGGTTCGACAGAAGCAGGCCGATCGACAACGCGATCACGGAGTTGACGACGGCGAAGAAACCCATGCGCGCGCCGTCCTTGGCCGACACCTGGGTGCTCAAGGTCGAGCCGACGATGGTCAGGATCAGGAGGGGGGCGGCGGCGAGCTTGATGGCCTGGATGACGACCTTGCCGATTTCGCCGAGAACGGCGGCGTCGGCGCCGAGCCAAATTCCAACGGGAATTCCGGCCAAGAGGCCGACGATAATTCGCCCGGTTAAACCCATTTTTCGCATGAAAGGATGATATCAAAGGGGGTGTATAATAGGCGCATGGCACGCTGTCTCCTGATCGTCGCCGTATTGAGCGCCTCAGCGCCCGTCCGCGCGCAACACCTGGAGCAAGCGTTCTTCACGGCGTTCGCCGCCGAGAAGACTCCCGACGAGGCGATCGCGTCGATCAAGACCAAGCTCGCAGGGTCGGGAGTGACCGACGCCTACGTCGACGCCGTGTTCGCCGACACTCGCGCCAAGCTCTATCTCGACATTCCGCCCAAGTTCGGCACGCCCACCAACCCAGTGCCGCCGACTCCGTACGATCAGTACCGCAAATATTTCGTGACGCCCGCCAATCTCGCCGCGGGCGCGAAATTCATCCAAGATCACCGCGCGCTGCTGAAGTCGATCGAGGCCAAGTACCATGTCGACGGCGCGCTGCTCGTCGGCTTGGTCAGCGTCGAAACCCGCTACGGCACGGCCGCCGGGAAGTACCAGGTGATCGACGCGCTCAACACGATCGTCCAAAAGGTGCCCCAGCGCTCGGAGTGGGCCGCGCGCGAGGCGGCGGCGTTTCTTAAAATGACCTCCAGCCTACAAATGGACGCACACTCAGTCCTCGGTTCCTACGCGGGGGCCTTCGGCTTCGTACAGTTCGAGCCCTCGACCTACGACGGCGTAGCCGTGGACTTCGACGGCGACGGCGCGCGGCGCCTCGACCAGTGGCCCGACGCTTTGGCGAGCGCCGCCAACTACCTCGCTCGTTCGGGCTACAAGGCGGGCGACCCTTTCACCGCCGGCTCGAGCATCGGCCGCTCGCTGCGCTCCTACAATCACTCCGATAACTACGTCCAGGTCATCCTCGACCTGCGAGAAGAAATCCTCAAGCTCAACCCCTGACGCGGCGGTGACGGAAGTCGCGTTGACTGCGGGCGTTTGAGGGGTTATATCCAGCTGTCGCCCCACGGAGGATCCCCATGCGCAGTCTTTCAGCCGCCTTCTGTCTGCTGGCGCTCGCCGCCGGCCTCGCCGCTGCGCACGATGGCCCAGAAGGCGAGAAGCCTAAAGACGGCAAGTATGCGGCGTGTAAGGCCGACGCCGAAAAGCTCTGCAAGGACATCGAGCCCGGCGGGGGCCGCGTCATGGCCTGCCTCAAGGCGCACGAGTCTGAACTCTCCGAAGGCTGCAAGATCAAGAAGGGCGGCAAAGAGGGGGAGAAGCGCGAGAAGCGGATGGGCGAAGGGGCCTGCGAGGCGGATCGCGCCAAGCTGTGCGCGGACGTCAAACCCGGCGAGGGGCGGATCATCGCCTGCATGAAGTCCCACAAGGAAGACCTCTCCGCCGCCTGCCGAGAGATGATGAGTAAGAAAGGCGAAGGCCCCGTGAAGAAAAAGGACGGGGAAGGGGAGAAGCTCCCTCCGAAGCCGGGCGACGGCGAAAAGCCGTAGCGCTCCTCGCGGGGCTCTATCCGCTATAATTCAGAGACGCCCCCTTAGCTCAATGGATAGAGCCCCTGCCTTCTAAGCAGGTAATCCAGGTTCGATTCCTGGAGGGGGCATATTTTTTTGTATCCTAAATTTATGATCAAACTCCCTCTGTTCCTGGCGTTGACCGCGCTGTGCGCCGCTCCTGTTCACTCGGGAGAAGAAACGGACGCCGCGCGCCAGACCGCCCCAGCCGCCGCGGCGAGCGAAGACGCCGCGCGCAAGACCGCACCGGGCGCCGCGAAGAACGACGAGGCCGCGCGCGAGAAGACCTTGCGCGCCGCCGTCGACAATGTGCTGACTTTGTCCGACGAGGACTACCGAGACTTCATCAAGGGCGCGGCGCCCCAGTCGCGCTGGGCCAAGGAAGACCGCTCCACCTTTCTGAGCACTTCATTCCGCAGCCTCGCGGCCCGTCGCCGCCGCCTCGCCGCCGCGGAAGGACTCACCAAGGCCGGACGCGAGCTCGACGACGCGAAGGCCGCCGGTCCCGACAAGGATCTGATTCAGGAAACCGGCTGGTGGAGCGACGCGAGCGCGGCGGTGAATTCGTATGTCGCCACGCCGACGCCCCGCTCGCACGGCGTCACCGCCATCGCCGGCGTGCGCGGCGGACGCAAGCTGTCGACCGATCAGGACAAGGAAGTCACTCGTCTGCTCGCCGCCGCCGACGCGGGCAACCACCTTGAGGCCGCGAAGTCCTACGACGCGCTCGCGGACATCTTCGGCGCCGCTACCGCGGCGACCGCCGCGTCTGTGGCCCCCATTTCAGCGCCGGTCACGACTCCCGCCGCGAAGACCTTGTCCGCCAAGGAGATCTACCAGAAGGCCTCGCCCTCCGTCGTGCTCATCCTGGCCGCCGAGCGCGAAGGCGCGGGCGGCGAACTCGGCACCGGCAGCGTGATCGAAGGCGGCCGCGTGCTGACCAACGCCCATGTCGTGATCAACGACAAGACGGGGCGCCCCTACTCGCAGGTGCGCGTCTACCTCAAGCCCGAAAAGGTCACGGGCGACACCAAGCGCGACCTGAAAAATCCCGTCGTCGCGACGGTCTCGCGCTTCGACCGCGCGCTCGACCTAGCCTTGCTCGAGCCTCAGACGCGCCTCTCTGCGGGACCTTTGGCTCTAGGCGACGACGCGTCCGTCGAGCCCGGCGATCCCGTGGTCGCGATCGGCCACCCCGAGCAGGGCGGCCTGTGGACGCTCACGCAGGGCGTGATCAGCACGGTCGTGGCGGACCTCGGCGGCGTCGCGGGCAAGGACGCGTTCCAGACCGACGCGAGCATCAACCGCGGCAACTCCGGCGGACCGCTGATCGACCGCACGGGCAGCCTCATCGGCGTGAACACCTCGATGGCGCGCAAGGCCGCCGACGGTCTGACGATCACGAGCGTGAACTTCTCCGTGAAGTCCTCGGTCGCCAAGCGCTGGATCGGGGGGGAGTCCTCCTCCGTGGCCGCGGCGCCGGCCGCGCCCGTTGCGGCGCCGGCCTCCGAGATTGCGGTCGCGCAAGCGCCCAAAGCCGCGGCGCCCGTGGCCCTGCCGCCGCCGCCCAAGACCAAGCCGGTCGTCGTGACGCCGGCCGCGCCCTACCGCATCGACGACGTCATCGAGACCGAGATGAAGGAGATGGAGGATCTCGAGGGCGATATGCAGCGCGAGATTCAGTCGCGGCGCGCTAAATAAAGAGGAAGACGCTGGCGACGGTCAGGATCGCGCCGGTGATCATCTTGGACGCGCTCGCGTCCCGGCGGCCGCTGACCAGGTAGAACATGCCGATGCACATCAGCACGACGGAGAGCGCCGACTTGCCCATGACCGCGGGCGTCAGGCTGATCCAAGGCTTCGCCGCCGCTTCGGTCATTTCTTGAAGCCCTCGGCGCTTTCCGCGGCCCACTTTTCCCAGCTCGCGTAGTCGCGGCGGTCGAAGCTCTTCTTGGACAGCTGGCCGAGCACGGTGTAGGCGAGGTCGCTGCTGCTGGGCTCGGTGAGCTTGAGGATGTCGAGCAGGCGAGGGACGGCGGCGAGGAACTTCTTGCGCTGCGCGGGCTCGTCGACCATGGGCACGAGCAGGCCCAAGGTCTTGCCTCGCACCGACGAACTCGGATCGTCGAGCAACGGGATGATCGCGTCCGCGTCGACGCGAAGATCTTTGCGGTGATTGATGATGTCGGCGAGAATCTGCAGCCCGGCGCCGCGCACGATCGCGGAGGAGTCCTTAAGGGCCGCGAGGCAGGACTCGATGACCTTCTCGCCGCGGATGCCGTAGCTGAGGACGTAGAGGGCGGCCGACCGGCGCTCGCCGTCGGCTTCGTGCGCCAGGATGGTACGCAGCTCGCGCTCGCGGGCCGCCGCGCCGGCGATGAACTTCTTCTGCAACGCGTCGAGCTCCGGAGTCACGCCGCCCCACAGGCAATAAAAGCCGGGGCACTCGGGGCGGTCGACGGGCATCTGGCCGCGCTTGGAGAGCGCTGAGCCGGTTTCGTAGTAGGTTTTCCAGGCGGCGAGCAGGCCATCGGGATCGTTGATGTTCTTCTTGGGCTCGGGAACGAAGGCGAGGCGGCCGCGGTCGGACTCGTCGACGATGTCGTAGGTCGCGTACATCGCGTGATCGACGGAGGTGAAGTACTCGGCGACGGTCAAAGCCGCGTAGGCGACGCCGGGGATTTTGGCGGCCTCGCGCCCGATCTCCTTGCGGATGAGCTCGGCCTTCTCGAGGGACGCCGGGCGGTGTTGATTGCGCAGGAAGATGAGCTCGTTGAGGCGGGCGCCGAACAGCTCGCGCGCCTTTTCGCCGTTGAACACGGTCGAGCGGTAGATGTCCACGCCGCGCAAGGTCGCGGTGGATTGGGCGGAAGCCGTGGCCGCCGTGAACAGGAGAACGAGTGTAAGTGTCTTCATCGCGGCCATTATAGCCATTTTGCTATCGTCCAGCCGTGCCCGACACCGTCATCTCCGCCCCTCGCGTTTCCCTGGTCGAAGCTCGCCTCAAACGCCCGTTCATCACCGCCGCGGGCCGGCGCGACCGCACGGTCAACGCGTGCATTTCGATCGGCGCCGGCTACGGGGAGGCGTCGACCTCGATCGCGCAGAAGCACCTCACGGCGCGGGCGCTGGAGTCCTGCCTCAAGCGCCTCGCGCGGCGCGCGATCGGTCGCGACCTGCGCGACTGGCGCTCTCTAGTCGATGAGGCCTGGAAGGCCGAATCGGACTTGAGCCCGGCCGTGGCCGCGTACGAGGCGGCGCTGCTGTCGGCTTTGGTCCCGAGCCTCGCCGACTTTTTCGGCGGGGCGAAGGCTCGGGTCGAGACCGACCTCACCATCTCGGCCTCGGCCGATGAGGACCAAACTCTCGGGGCCGCGGCCGAGGCGGCCGAGGCGGGCTTTCGCGTCCTCAAGGTCAAGGTGGGCGGGCGCCTTCAGGACGATCTCGCCCGCGTGCGCGCCGTGCGCGAGGCGGCGCCGAAGGCGCGATTGATCCTCGACGGCAACCAGGGATTCACGCCGCGAACCGCCCTGTCCTTCGCCGACGCCGTGATGAAATCCGGCGCCCAGGTAGTCCTGTTCGAGCAGCCCACGCCCAAGGACGACCTGAAGGCCTTGGCATTCGTCGCCCGCCGCTGCCCCGTGCCCGTCGCCGCCGACGCGGGCGTGAGCGCGATCAACATCAAGCTCGCCAAGTCCGGCCTGTCCCGAGGTCTTGAGATCGCGGCCGTCGCCCGCGCGGCGGGCCTGCCGCTGATGATCGGCTGCATGGCGGAGACCGCGCGCGGCCTCGCGGCGAGCGTGCACTTCGCGCTCGGCACGGGATTTTTCACCTGGCACGACCTCGACAGCGACCTGCTGCTCG
>JAYTIP010000189.1:0-8241 GCA_043731745.1 Elusimicrobiota bacterium
GCGACGGGAGCTCGACGGGTCATGCCGGGAAAAAATTTACCATTTCGCGGCGGCCCGCCGTTAAATGATAAATTCCGCCCGTGCCCACGCTGCGCCGCGGCCTTCCGTTCGTCCTGCTCGTCTCCTGGGCCGCAGTCTTCGCCGCGTGGACGCCTTCGCTGTCGGGCTCTTTCCTCAAGGACGACGACAGCAACTTCGTCGGCAACCCCGCCGTGCACGCGCCCGCCCAATGGCCCTCGTTTTTCTACCGCAAGAACGCCAACAGCCGCGACAAAGAGCTCACCGTCGCGTACCGGCCTCTGGCCACCCTTTCCTACGCGCTGACCGCGAACGCGACGGGCCTCAACCCCTTCTTCTTCCACCTTCTCGACGCCGCCGGCCACGCGGCCAACGCGGCCCTCGTCCTGCTGATCGGTTTCGAATTGTGCGGCAGCCTGCCCGCCGCCGCGGCGGGCGCGCTACTCTTCGCTTTGCACCCGGCCCAGGCCGAGAGCGTGTCCTATATCAGCGGCGCGCGCCCGTCGGTGTTCTCGCTTCTCTTCTGCCTGCTCGCCTGGCGCGCGCACGCCAAAAACGAGCGGGGCCGCGCGCTCGGCTTCCTGCTCGCCGGCGCCTTCTTCAAAGAAAGCGCCCTCGCGTTGCCGCTGGCTCTTGCCGCGCGCGACTGGACGGCCGAACCGCGCCGGCGTTGGCAGGAGCACGCGCGCGTTCTCGGCCCGTATTTCGTCCTCGCCTTCGTTTTCACCGTCGCCCGCTCGCTCGTCCTCGGGCGCACGACGGACAGCGGATTGTACGGCGGGGCTTGGACCTCTCATCTCGCCTTCGCGTTCACCGGTCTCGCCGTGGACGCGCGCTCGGCCCTGTGGCCTTACGGCCAGCGCCTGTGCTACTCGGCGACTTCCCCCGAAAACGGCGCGCTCGCCGCGGCCGGCGCCGTCGCGCTGGCCTGCGTCACCGGAGCATTGGCGTATGGGGCTCTTTTGCGCGCGCGTTGGTTCGCCGGCCTCGCCTGGTTCGCCGCGTTTCTGCTCCCGGTTTCCAATCTCGTCATCCCCGTGTCGACGCTCGCCGCCGACCGCTACCTGTACGCCTCCTTCGCCGGCGTCGCCTGGTTGATCGCGCTCGCGGCGTCCCGCCTTCCGAAAAAGTGGGCCGCCGTACCCGCCGCCGTCCTCGCCGCCTGGCTCCTGCCGCTCTGCCTCGAAAGGCAGGTCGACTGGCAAAGCGCCTTCAACATCGACGCCTCGGCTCATTCGACGGGCTCGGACGCTTGCGCCGACGCGCTTCTGATGGTCGATTACTTCAACTGGGGCATGGACTCCCGGGCCCGCGCCTTGGCCGACGAAGGTCTCTCGCGCCGTCCTTCTCCCGTCATTGCCGCCTACCTCGTCTCGGCACGGCGCCTTCTCGACGGCCGCGCGAAGTAGGACCATTGCCCGTCGGTAAACGGGCCCATCGGCCCTTATGGGCCGCGTGCGCGCTTTCGTAAGATCGGGCCATGAACCTTTCTTCCCTCCGTCGCGCCCTTGCGTCCGCCGTCGCCCTTTCGATCGTCGCCTCCTGCCCCGGCCTGGCTCCGTACGCCGCCGCGCAGTCCATCCGCGCCGCCGGCGTCTTGGCACCCGGCTCCGTCCCCGCGATCACGCCGGTCACCGGCTTGGACGCCGGTTCTTACGCGGTTCCTTCCTTGATGCCGTCGTCGCTGGGCCTGAACGCGACCTTAAGCGCCCCCTCGGCGCCCGCGCCTTCGCTTATCGCGCCTCTCGCCGTGGCGAACGCTCTCTCCGCTTCCGCTCTGCCCGCCGCGTCCTTGTCGATCACGCCCCTCGCCCTGATTCCCACCGCGAAGAGTCCGCTCGCGCGTCCGGCGGCGTTGACGATCGAGATTTCCGCCGCGTCGAAAGAAACCGCCGCCGCTTTGCAGAACGCCGGCTCGATTACCGAGGCCGCCCCCTCCGCCGCGACGGGCCTCGGCCGCAAGCTCGAAGACCTGCTCGCCGGCTCTCGCTCCCTTGATAACGGCGGCGTGCTCTCCGCTCCTTCCGCCGGAGAGTTCGCCTCCTTCAACGATTCGCGTCAGCTCGCGCGTCCCGCCGGCGACTCGATCCGCGAGGCCGCCGCCGCGTCCGCGCATGACGACGGCATCCCCACTCCGCCTTCCGGCCAGGCTCCCGCGCCGCGCGCCCCCAAGGGCCCGTTCTGGCCGCGCCTGCTCTCCGCCGGCCTCGCGCTGACGCCCGCGCTCCTGCTCGGCCTTCCTCTGCTCTCCGCCTCCGCCTATTTGGTCGGCGGCCTCGTGATCGCGTCGAGCGTTTCGCTCGCCGTCATGCCGTTCTTAAACGAATCCTCGCCCAAGATTTTGCGCGCCGCCCCCGGCCTCCTGCTCGGCGCCCTCGGCGTCGCCGTCGCCGGCGTGTCGCTCTCCCTCTCCTTCGGCCTCGGCGTGGCCGTCGCCCCCGCGCTGGCCTGGACGGGCGCGCTCGCGATCATCGGCGGCTGGGGCCTGACGCGCTACGGCCTCGGCAAGTCCCAGGGCCGCTACGGCAGCTACGGCTCCGTCGAGACGCTCTCCGCCTTCTTCGGCGGCCTGGCCGCGATGACGGGAGTAGCGCTCGCCGCGTCGACCCCGCTCGGCTGGCTCGCCTCCGCCGTGCTCTGGCTCTCCTACCCCGTCTCGGTCCTCCTTTGGTTCCACCTGCCCGGCTGGGTGGGTCAGGGCATGAGCTCGGCGCTCGAAGGGGTCTGGCTCGGCGGGTTCGGGCTTTCTCGGGTGCTCACTTCGATTCACCGGGACACCGTGCTGCTCGACCGCTTGCAGAACTTCTCCAAGCGCCATTGGAACGCGTCGAAGTGGAATGGTGTGTGGCTCGCCGTGATGTGGACGCCCATCATGCTCGCCGAGGCCGCGATGTACGCCCTCTCCGCGCTCGGCGGTCTGTTCGTGGGCGCCGTGACCGCGCCCGTCAACTTCCTGTGGGGCGCGTCGGCCAAGCTGTGGCCCGAAGGCAAGTCGACGATCTACTTCGCCGAGGCCGCCCGCCTCGTCTTCGATAATGTTCAAAACGGCAAGGTCGCCCGCTTCAACCCGATCGAGGCCAAGCTGATCCCGGTCGCCAACTCCCCGAAGTTCCTCGTGAGCGCGGTGGGCTCTCTCGGCCTGCGCCTGTTGCAGTTGGGCTGGCTCGTCTACACCGTCGTCGCGGCACCGCTCCTGTCCGTCGCGGGATTAATACTCGCGTTCGCCAAGCTCGGCTCCTACGACCAGAAGCGCCACGCGCCCGCTTACCGGCGCATCGAGCGCCACGACTCCCCCTCGGAAAAGCCCACCGAGCCCGACCAGCCCGAACCCGGAACGCCGGCGAAGGCCCCGATCGCGCCGAAGCTGATCGCCGTGGCTCTGGCACTCGTCCCCGCCTACTTCTTCGGCCTTCCGATCCTCGCGGGCCACTCGATCATCCAGATCGGCCTGTACTTCTCGCTCGTGCTCCCGCTCGCCGCGATGCCGTTTCTCGGTAACGCGCCCTCGTGGGCCAAGTCCTTCGCGGGCAAGGCTCTGTTCTACAACGGTCTCGTCCTGCTCCTCAACGGCAACGCGATCTGGGTCGGCCTGATCGCCTGGCTCGGCGGCTGGGGCTTCCAGCGCTGGGTCAAGAAGACCCAGGAAAAGGGCGGCTCCTTCGACGAGGCCGAGCTCGGCGCGTTTTTCGGCGCCCTCGGCTCCGCCGCCGCGGTCGGCGCGGTGTGGGCGGGCTTCCTGGGCGGCTGGACCGGTTGGGGCACCTTGGCCTTGGCCGCGGCCACGAGCCCGTTTTTGCTGATGCACCTGCCCGAGTGGGTGTGGTCCGGAGTGCGCGGCGCGTTCAAGTCCGTCATCGGCTCCATCGAGAGCTACGAAGCCGTCGCCTCCTTCTGGCACGACGACACGAAGTTCCGCTCCAACCTGAAGTCTCACGCGAACTACTGGCTCAAGAAGACCTACTGGAACGGCGTCTGGCTCTCGGCGATCTGGGTCCCGACCGGCGTGCTCCAGGCCGTCGAGTGGGCCGTCTCCGTGGCGCTGGGCCTCGTCACCGGCCTGGTTCGCGCACCCTTCGGCTTCGCCGCCGCCGCGTTCAAGCAGGCGAAACCGGACTCGAGGGCCGCCCTCTTCACGAAGGGCCTCGTCGACGGATGGTCCGCCTCCTCGGAGGGCTCCAAAGCGTTCTTCGACCGTCTCGTCTCGAGCCTCAAGCCCGCGATGGACGAAGCCGCTCCCGAAACCGGCCGCCCCACCGCGAAGGCCGCGGGCGCGTTCCTGCTCGCGCGCCTCGTTCAGCTCGTCTGGCTCGCCGGCGTCCTCGTCATGAACGCGACGGGCCTCGCCTTCCTGCTCGGCGCCTACCGTGGCGTCCGCTCCGCGATCGCCGGCCCGCAGAAGCCCAAGGCCGAATAAGCGATCAGCTTCGACTCAAGTTATCCCCAACACTTTCAGCGCTGAAAGTATTGGGGATAACTTTTTTACTTACGCAGTGGGAGCAGGGCCCAGAGGCGCGGCTCGCGCAGGTACAAGCCGCCCCATGCGAGGCCGGCGACGATGATCGCCGCGGTCGGAGCTTCGCCGATGCGCATGTGGGTGGCGACGGCTCCGCCCAGGTAGCCGGTCAACAGCACCGCGCCGAGCACGGCCGTCTGCGGGATCAGGTACAGCGTCAGGCTGCCGAGCATGAGAGAAAGGATCGTGTTGCCTGAGCCGGCGGGCCAGCCCGTCTTCACCATTCCCTCCGCGGCCTGAGGGTTGTGGGACAAAGTCATGTAGGCGCCCATCAAAAACGGCGCGCACGCCAGCGCGGTCAACGCGCGTCCAATCAAGACTTTCTTGTCAGCCATTTCATTTCTCCACGAGCGCTTTAAGGTCGGATAATCCCTTCTCGAAATCCTTGCCGATCAACTTGTCCATGTCCATGAACACGCACATGATCTTGCTCAGCAAGCCGAATTCTCCATTATTTTAAGGATGCTCGGCGAGGTACGCGGCGATGTTGTCCGCCTGCGCGTTCCAGCCACGCTCGTCCATCTTGAACGCCTCGGCGCGCCGCGCCGCCGGCACCTCGTCGAAGCCGGACTCGGTGATGATCAGATGCGCGCCCGCCGGACCCTTCGAAAGCCGGAACTCCACCGTCGTCGGCGTCTCGGTCGTGTAATCGACCTTGGGGTCGACGCCGTACGGATGCCACGCGAAGGCAAAGCGCTTCTCGGGCTCGATCGCGATGATGTCCGCCTTCCACTCGATATGCTCGTACCCGGGATGAGTGATGCGCCCCGTCGAGGTCCGCCCGACCGTGAATGGTTCGTCGAGCTTCACGCCGAACCACTCGCCGAATTGGCGGTAGTCCGTGAGCGCCTTCCACACGCGAGACGGCGAGGCCGCGAGGTGCGCGTGCTTCTCGATGCGCCCGAGCGACAACGACTCGAGCCGTTCGAGGCTCTGGGTCCAGCCCTGCTCCATGCCCTTGAGCGAGTCCGCGAACTCCGGCGTGGTGCGCAGGACGGTCACGGTCAAAGTCAGTTCGGTTTTACCCTTCTTATCGACGAAGTCGACCTCGTTGAGATTTTCGTGGACCTTGCCCCCGCCGATGGTGGTCGTGAACACGAGCCGGTCGTACGGCGAGACCTCGCGGAACTCTCCGCCCATCGGGCTCGGTTTGTCCCACGGCGTTCCTTTCGGCCCCTGCATGTCCACGTCGATCTTACCGCCCGGCCGCGCGTCGAGGTTCACGCGCGGCGCGGTGAAGGTGTGCGGCCCCCACCAGTAAGCGAACTGCTCGGGGTCGATCCAAGCCTTGAACACGCGCTCGCGCGGAGCATCGATCAGGCGCTTGATGACGAGCGCAGGCTTGTTGGTCATTTGGCCTCCCTGAGGAACTCGTCGAGCCGGTCAAACGACCCTCCCCAGCCCTGATGCATGCCCGCCATGCCGTCGTTGAAGGTCTTGGTCTCGGCGGCGCTCGGCTCGATCGGCGCCCAGTACAAGGAGATGAGCGTCTTCGGCCCGAACTCCTGGAACCAGATCGTCGTCAAAGTCTTCTTGGGCCAGGTCGGCGCCATCGGATGAGCCGTCAGGCCCCGGTCCTTGTCCGAGAACTGCTGAATATAGACGAGCTTCTTGGGCTTCTCGATTTCTTTATAAGTCACCAGGCCCCACATCTCGACGGGACCGGCCTTCATCGAGTAGTGATAAGTCCCGCCGACGCGGAAGTCCATGTTCGACGCGCCGGTTTCGGCGCCCTTGGGCCCCATCCACGCGGCGAGCTCCTTTCCATCGGTCCACGCGCGCCACACGCGCTCGCGTGGCGCGTCGACCATGCGAAAGAGGACGAACTGGCCCTCGACGTGCGCCGCCAGGCGCGCCAAGGTCTGATTTCCGCCCGCGATCGCCTTGAACTCCTTCACGACGCGCTCGCGCATCTCGACGGTGGGGAGCACGGTGCGCATGGTGATCTCGGTCTTCTCGCCGACCGCCTTGAAGGTGACCTCCTGGCGCATGCTCACGCCCTTCGCCTCGTCCTCCTTGCTGCCGCCGTTGACCAACAGAATGCGCTTCTCCTTCTCGATCTCCTTGTAGGTCGCGTAGTTGGGGTAGCGGATCCCATCGGGGCCGATCATCGTGTGCTTCCAATGGCCGCCGGCGGCAAACTCACGCGCGGATGTTTCATTGGAGAAGCCGTGCGGCCCCCACCACTTCACGATCTCCGCGTTGTCGGTCCACGCGCGCCACACGCGCGCCACCGGCGCGTCGATGAGGCGGGTGATCACGATTTCGCGGTCCGCTTCGGGCTCGGGCTTCTTCATGGCGGTCATGTTAGATGTTCTCCCTCAATAAACGATCAAATCGGATCACGGGTTTTCCTTTAGATAAAGCTCGAGGGCGTCGAGCTTGTCGTTCCAGAACTTGCGGTGCGCCTCGATCCACTCCTGGGCCTCTTTCATGCGTTTCTGCTCGAGACGGCAGTGATGCGTACGGCCTTCCTTCTTACGAGACAGCAGGCCGGCCTTCTCGAGGATCTTCATGTGCTTCGTAATCGCGGGCGCCGAGACCTTAAACGGCTCGGCGAGCTCCGCGATCGTGGCCTCGCCGGTCGACAGGCGCGCCAAGATGCCGCGGCGGATCGGATGGGCCAGCGCGCCGAAGGCGAGATCGAGGCGGCGCTGATTATAGTTAACCATTCGGTTAAGTATAATTCGTCGCGGCGGAATTGTCAAGGGGTCGCGCATTGAGTAGACTCCCCCCGTGACCCGCATCCTCAGCGTCGACGACGATCTCGACCTCCAGCAGCTCGTCGCCTACGTTCTGCGCAAGAAGGGCTGGGAGGTCGCTTACGCGTACGACGGCAAGGCGGGCCTCGAGAAGGCGCGTGAGCTCAAGCCGGACCTGATCCTGCTCGACATGATGCTGCCGATCATGAACGGCATCGAGGTCATCACGGCTCTTAAAGAAAAGGACGACACGAAGCTGATCCCCGTGATCGTCATGACCGCCTACCCCTCCGACGCGCAGTTCGTGCAGAGCACGGTCATGGGTTTGGGCGCCGTCGAGTATCTCGCCAAGCCCGTCCACATCGACGAGCTCGTCAAGACGGTCGAGCGCCTGCTCCCTGCGAAAGCCTGACTGGCTCCGGAGCCAGTGATTACCAGTAGTCGCTTTCGGGAATTCATGGCGACCGCCCATGTTGTCGTTCCTAAAAAATAGGGGAATCCCGGGCGCCCGCACGACGACGCCGAGTGCTAAAATACGGGTATGAAATTCTTGATCCTCGGCTCCGGCTTCCAGGGGCGCGCCTGCGCCTACGACATGCTCCGCAACCCCGCCGTGACGGAGGTCGCACTGTGCGACATGTCCGCGGCCAATCTCGACTCCGCCAAGAAATTCCTCGCCAAGGTGTCCAACGGCCGCGCCAAGTTCAAGCGCCTCGACGCCGGCGACCCCGCCGCGGTCAAGAAGGCTCTTAAAGGCTACAGCGCCCTCGTCTCCTGCGTGCCCTACTTCCTCAATCTTCCCCTCGCCAAGGCCGCGATCGCGGCGCGCGTGCATTACGCCACGAGGCAAGCCCGCAGCCGGCGCCCGACGACCGGCCAGAACAGCAGCAGCAGCATCATCGGCACAGCACCGTGCAGCGACGGCATCGCCGCCACCGCGTTGGCGTAGGTCGCTCCGCGTTCGACTGCGGAATTGACCGTGTGCCCCCCGAGGGCGACCAAGGTGTG
>JAYTIP010000190.1:0-3033 GCA_043731745.1 Elusimicrobiota bacterium
CGTCGCCTCGCTCGTGCCCGCGTCGTGGGTGTCCAAGAAGTCCGAGACGCCGGCGCCGGTGCCGGCTCCTACGCCGGTTCCCGCCGCTCAGCCCGCCAACCCCGAAGACTTCGCGGTGAAGATCGGCGACATGCACTACGCGCCGTCGACCACGCAGCTCCCGTCGTCCACGGAGAAAATCCCCGCGTCCGACAAGCAGGTCGTCGGCCAGGACGACGCGCTCAAGGCGGTCAAGTTCGGCCTGCAGATGCCCGGCCGCCACTACAACCTCTTCGTCGCCGGCCCCGACGGCTCGGGCCGCGAAACCGCGTTGCGCCACATGCTTCCCGAAGTCGCCGCGAAGATGCCCACCCCCGGCGACCGCGTGGCCGTCACGAACTTCAAGAACAAGGATAACCCCCTGACGCTCGAGCTGCCGACCGGCGCGGGCCCGTCCTTCGTCAAGGGCGTGCGCAAGTTCGTCGCGACCCTCAAGTCGGTCCTGCCCGAGGCCCTCACCTCCGGCCAGCTCGCCGAGGCCAAGCAGGAGATCGTCGGCCAGATCCAGGAAGCCCAGCAGCAGCGCGAGGAGACCTTCAAGGCCGAGGCGAACGCGATCCAGCTCTCCGGCGGCTTCGGCGTCGAGTTCTTCGCCAAGTCCTCCGGCGAGGGCCGCATGATGATCGGCCTCAGCATCACCCGCGACGGCAAGGTCATCGATCCCGCGAAGGTCGACGAGCTCATCGCCTCCGGCGCGTTCACGAAGGAAGCCTTCGAGAAGGCCACCAAGGAGCGCGACGCCAAGTTCCCGGCCGTCATGACCAAGTTCAAGGCGCTCGTCGAGCAGGCCAACAAGGAAATGGAAGGCGTGCAGGAGCAGATCGCCCAGCTCGAGCGCCAGGCCGTCGGTCAGATCATCAAGCAGGTGGGCTCGCCGCTCCTGTCGCTCGTCTCCCCTGAGAAGAAGGTTTCACCCGAGATGGCCGCGCTCACTGAGGCCAACGGGACCTGGCAGCAGGGCCTGATCAAGCGCATGGCCGCCGTCAAGGTCGGCGACTTCGGCGCCGTGCTCGCGCAAACCGAGCAGGGCATCCGCCCCGTCATGACCTACAAGGGCGAGCCGATCGTCAGCGCCGAGGTCATGGCCAAGATCAAGGCCGACGGCCTCGACGAGGCCGCCGTGCAGGCCAACCTCGAGCGCGTCAACGCCCAGGTCATGCCGCTCATGAAGGAATTCAAGGCCAAGATGACGGAGTACTCGGCCAAGATGCAGGAGCTCGCGAAGAGCCAGCCGAAGACCGAGGTCACGCCGGAGATGGCGAAGGCCCAGGCCTACGTGATGTCTCTGCTTAAGTTCTCGGCTTCAAACTACGAGATCTTCATGGGCAAGATCGCCACCGGCGGCGACGACGAGGAGGGCGGCGGCATCAAGGACGCCCCCGGCCAGAAGCAGCTCGACGCCCAGGACTTCTTCCAGGCGTCCGTCCTCTCGAGCAACGGCGGCAAGACCGGCGCCCCCGTGGTCTGGGTCAAGAATCCGACGCTCGAGAAGGTCTTCGGCAAGGCCGACGACAACCGCCGCACCATGATGATCCCCGGCGTGGGCCTCGTCAAGGGCGGCGCGCCGGGCGGCCCGACGCTCGAGGGCGGCGCGATCCAGGCGGCCGAGGGCGGCTTCCTCGTCATGGACTTCATGGACGTGCTCCGCGCTCCGGGCCTGTACCAGGCTTTGATGGGTGCGGCGAAGACCGGCGAGGCCGAGATGGTCGAAGGCGGCCTGCAGGGCCTGATGATGGGCAAGGGCGAGGCGTACCACGTCCCCAGCAAGGTCAAGATCGTGCTCGTCGGCTCCCCGAGCCTGCGCATGATGGTCGAGCGCCAGGACCAGGACTTCGCGATGAACTTCCAGGCCTCGGCCGACTTCGAGTCCACCTTGAAGGTCAGCGAGGAGTCGGTGGCCGGCTACGTTCAGTTCTTCAAGAAGGCCGTGGTTTCTCTAGCCATGGAGCTCAAGCAGGACGCGACCAACCTGACGCAGGACGCGATGAGCGCCCTCGTCGAGCACGGCGCGCGCCTGGCCGACTCCAATAAGAAGCTGACCGCGCAGTTCGGCGCGCTGTACGGCGTCATCCGCGAGGCCACCTACTGGGCTCACGAGGCGGGCCGCAAGGAAGTCCGCCGCGAGGACGTCGACACCGCCCTGAACACCCGCGTCGAGCGTGACGAGGTGTACCGCCGCCACATGCTCGAGACCTACAAGAACAACATCTTCGTCGTCGAGACCGCCGGCAAGAAGGTCGGCCAGATCAACGGCTTGGCCGTCATGGGCAGCTTCGGCGTGCCGATGCGCATCACCGTGGTGGCCTCCGCCGCGGCGGGCGCGGGCGGGATCATCTCGGTGGACCGCAACGCCGGCCCGACCCAGACCGGCTCGTCCTTCAACAAGGCGCTCGGCGTCGTCGAAGGCTACCTGCAGAACCTGTTCGCCCGCAAGTCGCCCTTCCCGGCGCGCTTGTCGATCAGCTACGAGCAGAACTACGGCGGCATCGACGGCGACTCCGCGACCTCGACCGAGATGTACTCGATCCTCTCGGCGCTGTCGGGCGTTCCGATCGGCCAGAACTTCGCGGTGACCGGCTCGGCCGACCAGTTCGGCAACGTGCAGGCCATCGGCGGCGTGAACCACAAGATCGAGGGCTTCTACGAGCTGTGCAAGGCGCGCGGCCTCACGGGAGAGCAGGGCATCGTGATCCCCCAGGCGAACGTGGCCGACCTTCAGCTGGCGCCCGAGGTGGTCCAGGCCGTCAAGGACGGCAAGTTCCACATCTACGCCGTCAGCAACATCGGCCAGGGCCTCGAAGTCCTGACCGGCGTCGCCTACTCCGAAATCGTCGCCAAGGCTCGCGAGAACCTGGCGAAGATGGGCAAGCAGGACAAGGAAGCCAAGAAGGACTAAGTCTTAAGCCGCGATAAAAAGAGCCCCGGCCGAAAGGCCGGGGCTTCTTTTTTTGCCTAGGGGTCAGGCTTACCGGTATTTGCAGTATATTGAAGAAC
>JAYTIP010000191.1:0-3007 GCA_043731745.1 Elusimicrobiota bacterium
CGACACCGATACGGGCACCGAAACGGTCTACATCGTGGCCTCTCGCGAAGAACTGCCGCCGTTGACAAGCCTCTCCGTCTC
Organism: Elusimicrobiota bacterium; assembly: GCA_043731745.1. Lineage (GTDB taxonomy): Bacteria > Elusimicrobiota > Elusimicrobia > UBA1565 > UBA9628 > GWA2-66-18. Next base: position 82 of record JAYTIP010000191.1, read on the forward strand.
GCGGACCGGCGAGTTCAAGAGCAAACTCACGAGCCTGAATCTGATGGGCGTCAAAGGCGTGGTGAAGACCGGGGTCCAGCGTACCCGCCCGCTGAAGAGGAAGGTGGAGGACATTTTCACCGAACAGCTGAAGGCGACCGCGAACTTCTACTCGACGATCTCGTTCGAGCATCGGTGACGGAGAGGGCGCGCCGCGGCTGGCGCGAAACAATTACAGGGGTTATACTGGCGCCATGAACTTCATCGACCGCTTCAAGAACGGCTGGGTCCTGCTGGGCAATTCGTTCACCGTGATCCGCGCCAACCCGCGCCTGCTGCTCTTCCCCGTCGCGACGGCCGTCCTGACCTGCGTCATGGGCTTCCTCTTCATGACCCCGATCGTCCTGCAGACCTCGGAGCACCGGTACACGGAAGCGGCCCACTGGAAGGAGGTCGGCTCGCGCTTCATCATCCTGAGCGAGCCCACGGAGTACGACCTCGCGCGCGGGCACAAGCGGCACGCCGAGTTCTCCCGGCAGGCGCTCGCCTTCGGCGCTTTGGCCTACTTCCTGTCGATGTTCCTGGCCACCTTCTTCAACGTGGCCTTCGTCCATGAGATCTTCGACGCGCTCGACGGCAGACCGGTCTCGGTCGGAGAAGGCATCGCCTTCGCGCTCACCAAAATCAAGCCGATCCTGATGTGGAGCCTGTTCGCCGGGCTCGTCGGGATCTTGATCAAGTCGCTCGAGGAGAAGTTCGGCTTCTTCGGCAAAATGGTAGTGCGCTCGATCGGCCTGGCGTGGAGCGTGGCGTCGGTGTTCGTGATCCCCGTGCTCGTGCTCGAAGAGCATCCCGACAACCCGATCGGCGTGGTCAAGCAGTCGGCGAGCGTCATCAGCAAGGCCTGGGGCGAGAGCCTCGGGGGCTACGCGGGGCTGCAGATCGGCGGCTTTCTGGCCGCGTTCGGCCTGTTCTCCTCGTTCGCGCTGTCAGGCGCCGCCGCGTACGCGCTCGGCTCCTGGCTCGTGCTCGCGGCGGGAATCGTCCTCGGGCTCGGCCTGACGATGGCCTTCAGCTACACGCTCGGCGTCGCGGGGCAGATCTTCGTGTGCGTGCTCTACCGCTTCGCGACGACCGGCCAGGTCCCCGCGGGCTGGGATCCCTCCGCGCTCGGACAGGCGTGGACGCCTAAGAAAGCTTAAGCAGCGCCGCGAGCTTGTCCGCCGCCTCGGCCAGCGCCCAGTTCGAGGCCGCGGCTTCGCCCCGCTTTTTATATTCGACCGTGCCGCCGTCGAGCATGCGCTTGGAGATCAGGAGCCGGTGCGGGATGCCGATGAGGTCCATGTCCTTGAACTTCACGCCCGGCTTGCCGTCCCGGTCGTCTTCGAGGACCTCGATGCCTTTGGCCTCGAGCGCCTGGACGAGGGCGTCCGTCGCGGGACGCACGCGCGCGTCGTCCGCCTCGTCGAGCACGACGACGGCGACGTGGAAGGGGGCGATCTCGGAGGGCCAGACGATGCCGTCCTTGTCGTGGCCTTGCTCGATGGCGGCGGCGACGACGCGGGAAACTCCGATGCCGTAGCAACCCATGACCATGACCTGAGGCTTCTGCGCCTTGTCGAGGTACTCGGCCTTCATCGACTTCGAGTACTTCGTGCCGAGTTTGAAGGTGTGGCCGACCTCGATGCCTTTGAAGAACTCGGTCTTGCCGCCGCAGGAAGGACACGGGTCTTCGAGGGTCGCCGAGCGCAGGTCGAAGAAGCCCTTGATGTCGGGCAGCTCGCGCGCGATGTTGAAGTTGTCGGTGTGCAGGCCGTCCTTGTTCGCGCCCGACACGCCGTTGAGCACGGCCCGCGTCGAGAAGTCGGCGTAAATCGCGACGCCGGGATGCCCCTGCGGTCCGCCGAAGCCGACCTTGCAGCCCATCACCGTCTCATACTGGGCGGGTGAGGCGCGGAACAGGTTCGGAGCGCCGACGGCGGCGGCGAGCTTGGCCTCGTGCAGTTCGTGGTCGCCGCGCATGAGCGCGATCACCGGAGTCTTGCCGTCGATCATGTACAGCTGGGTCTTGAGGAAATCGGTAAGAGGGCGGTTGACGAGCGCGGCCACTTCGGCGACCGTGGTCTTGCCCTGCGTGTCGAACTCCGTCAGCGGCTTGAACGACGCCGCTTCCGGAGCTTTATAGGCGTCCTTAATCTCGGAGCGCTCGATGTTCGCGCCGTACTCGCACTTCGTGCAGGAGACGATGGTCTCCTCGCCCGTCTCGGCAAGCACCATGAACTCGTGGGAGAAGGAGCCGCCGATGGCACCGGCCTGGGCCAGCACGGGCTTGAACTTGAGGCCGCAGCGCTGGAACACGCGCTTGTACGCCTCGTAGATCGTCTTGTAGTACGAGGAGGCGTCCTCCTCGTCGGCGTGGAAGGAGTACGCGTCCTTCATCAGGAACTCGCGCGCGCGCATCACGCCGAAGCGGGGGCGGACCTCGTCGCGGAACTTGAGGCCGATCTGGTAAAGCATCGTCGGCAGCTGGCGCCAGGAACGGACCTCGCGGCGCACGAGGTCGGTGACGACCTCCTCGGCCGTCGGGGCGAAGCAGAAATCGGCGTCCTTGCGGTCCTTGATGCGCAACAGCTCTTTTCCGTAAACCGGCCAACGGCCGGTTTCTTCCCATAGCTGACGAGGCTGAATGACGGGCAAGGAGACTTCCTGTCCGCCGATCCCGTCCATCTCCGCGCGCACGATGCGCTCCACCTTGCGCAGCACGCGCAGGCCCAGCGGCAGCCAGTCGTAAATGCCCGAGGCGACCTTGCGGATCATGCCCGCGCGCTGCATCAGCTGCGCCGACACATTATCCGCGTCCGACGGCGACTCACGCAAAGTGGGAAGGAGGTATTTGGACAGTTTCATAGATAGTTGGGGGTCAGACCTGAAGTTTCGGAAGTTTCGG
>JAYTIP010000192.1:0-6611 GCA_043731745.1 Elusimicrobiota bacterium
CTTCTTCAAAATCGCCTTCGCCTTGCTCGCGATCACGAGCGGTTCCATCTTCTTGGCCATGTTCGTTCTCCTCCGCGGCCCCTGAGGGACCTTCGTGCCCCCATCGTATACATGGGCGAGCGTTCTGTAAAGCTGGATGTTTAAGGCCATACCGCTGCACATCCGTGCCGGGCGCTCGCGCCCGGCCTAATCGTGCGGCGGGTAGTTCATCCCGCTTGAGTCGCGCACGGCGTCACGCACCGCGGGCAGGATGCCCATGCGGCGGTAGATGGGGCGGATGGACTCGCGCAGTTCCTCGAGACGCAGCGCGAACCAGGCGGCGGCGGCGAGGCAGCATAGCCCGGCACAGCGCAGCGTCGCGGGCGCGCCGATGCGGTCGGCCAGGCTGCCGGCGAGGAGGCTGCCGAAAGGCGCCGTGCCGAAGAAGGACATCATAAAAAAGCTCATGACGCGGCCGCGCTTGTCGTCGTCGACGACGGTTTGCACGATCGTGTTGCTGGCGGCGAGCTGGATCATGAAGCCGGCGCCGGCGACGGCCAGCGCCGCCATGCCCGCCGGGACCGAGCGCGTGAAGGAGAAGGTGAAAAGCGCCGCGCCGAAGACGGCCCCGCCGGCCGGAATCGCGCGGCCCAGGCCCAGTACGTTCTTGCGCGAGGTGAGCCAGAGCGCCGCGCACAAGGCGCCGAAGCCCGAGGAGGTCATCAGCCAGCCGAGCGTGTGCGGGCCTCCGTGCAGCACCGTTCCCGCGAAGATCGGCACGAGGACCGAATACGGAACGCCGACGAGGCTGACGATCGCCAGCAGAAGGATGATCGAGCGGACGGGGCGAAAGCCGCGGACATAATCCCAGCCCTCGCGCATCTCCGCGAGCGCGCCGCCGGCGTGGCGCGCCTTGGGCGGGCGGGCGACGACGCGCATCGCGAACATGGTGCCGAGCACGGCGAGGAAGCTCGCGCCGTCGATGAAAAAGCACCAGCCCTCGCCGACGGCGGCGATCACGAGCCCTCCGATCGCGGGCCCGAGCAGGCGCGCGGCGTTGACCATCGAGGAGTTCAGCGCGATGGCGTTGCCCAGATCCTCCTTGTGCTCGATCATGTCGACGAGGAAGGCCTGGCGCGCGGGCATGTCGAAGGCGTTGATGAGGCCGTCGATCGCGTTGAGAAGGAGAAGGTTCGTGACCGTGATGCGGCCGGTCAAGGTGAGAAACGCGAGCGAGAACGACTGCAGCATCGCGAGGAACTGCGTCGTTATGATCAGCCTACGCTTGTCCCAGCGGTCGACGACCATCCCGCCCACGGGCCCGAGAACGAAGGAGGGCAGCTGCCCGGCGAAGGCGACGACGCCCAAAAGCCAGGCGGAGCCGGTCAACCGGTAGACGAGCCAGCTCGTCGCGACGCTCGTCATCCAGGTGCCGACGAGGGAGACGATCTGCCCGCCGAAGAAAAGACGGTAATTGCGCGAGCGCAGAGCGCGAAGCGCGAAGGTAAAGCCGCCGGGCTTTTCCGCGCCGCTCATCGAGCTAAATCTTCACGCCCTTCTTCTGGGCCGCGATGACGATCTGCGCGCACGCGTGGGCGTCCGACAGGGCCTCGTGGTGGTTGAGCTCGATGTTGAGATGTTGGCAGACATTGGAGAGCTTCGTCGGATAGATGCTCCAAGTGGAGCGCGCCAGCTTCACGGTGCAGATGAAGCGATGCGCGGGTTTGGGCAGCTTGGCGGCTTCACAACAGGCCGCGAGCACGCCGGAGTCGAACGGGGCGTTGTGCGCGGCCACGAAGTCGGCGCCTTTGAGGAGCGGGGAAAGCTTAGGCCACGCCTGGCCGAAGGTGGGCGCGTCGAGCACCTGCGCGGGCTTGATGCCGTGGATGTAGGTGAACATGAACTCGGCCGGCGCGGGGGTAAACAGGTCGCCGCCCTCCAGGCGCGGAGGTCGGAGCAGTTGGACGACCTTCTGCACGACGACGCCGTGCTCGACGCGCACGAGGCCGACCGAGCAGGCGGAGTCGCGGCCTTGGTCGGCGGTTTCGAAGTCGATGGCGACGAAGACGGACACGCTATCTCCGCCCTTTCGCGAGGCCGTAGGCTTTGTGCAAAGCCTTGAGGGCCGATTCGCCCTGCGCGAGATCGACGACGCAGGACACGCGCAGGTCCGAGGCGGAGATCATGTGGATGTTGATCTTCTGGTCGGCGAGGGCGGTGAACATCGTCGCGGCGATCTTCGGATAATGACGGAATCCCGTGCCGACGGCGGACACCTTGGCGACCTGGTCGTTGAGGTCGACGCGTTCGGCTCGCAGCTTCTTGGCGACGGCCTCGAGCGCCTTTTTCGCCTTGAGCGCGGAGGGCCTGGGCGTCATGAAGGACATGTCGTTGACGCCGCTCTGGCTCGGCGCGGACTGGATGATCATGTCGACGGGGATATTCTCAGAGGCCAGCGCGGTGAGAACCTGGGCCGCCACGCCGGGCTGGTCGGGCACGCCGACGACGGTCAGGCGCACCTCGCTTTTGTCGAGCGCGAGGCTAGAGACGAAGGCTTTTTCCAGCATGAGCTTCTCCTTGGAGACGACCCAGGTGCCGCCCTGGGGATGAAACGCGGAACGAACATGAATTTCGACGCCGAAGCGCTCGGCGACTTCCATCGAGCGGGCCTGCATGACCTGCGCGCCCGAGCCCGCGAGCTCGAGCATCTCCTCGAAAGAAATCTTGGATAGCTTGCGCGCGTCGTGCACGATGCGCGGGTCGGCGGTGTAGACGCCCTTCACGTCGGAAAATATTTCGCAGCGTCCGGTTTTGAGCGCGGAGGCGAGCGCCACCGCGGTCAGATCCGAACCGCCGCGGCCGAGCGTGACGGTGTCGCCGTTGGGGGCCAAGCCCTGGAAGCCGGCGACCGCGACGATACGGCCGGCGGCGAGGTGCTTGCGAATCGCGGCGGTGCGGATCGTCTGGACCTGGCCTTGGGCCGCGCCGCCGACGGCGATGACGCCCGCCTGCGGGCCGGTCAGAGAGACCGCGTCGGCGCCGCGCGCCTTGCACGCCATCGCGAAGAGCGAGATGCCGACCTGCTCGCCCGTCGTGATCAATTGATCGAGCTCGCGCTCATCCGGCGAGGGAGTGATGCGCTCGGCGAGCGCGATCAACTCATCGGTCATCTCGCCGGGGGCGGAGACGACGACGACGACGCCGTAGCCCTTGCGGCGCTCGGCGATGGCCCGCTCGGCGGCGCGGGAAATCTTCTCGGGGTCGGCGACTGAGGTGCCGCCGAACTTCATGACGGTGATTTTTTTCACGGTCAGCGTTCGACGCGCACGCCTTGGTGATCGACGGCCAGGGACAGCCAGCGGCTCGTCGTGCCGTGCTTGGCGAAGGCCTTGACCATCGCCTCGCCGACGGCGGCGTTGCGGCCCTCGACGAAGGCGAACACGGTGGGCCCCGAGCCCGACAGCGCGGCGCCCGCCGCACCCGCCTGTACGGCCGCGGCGAGCGCGTCCTCGAGGCCGGGCACGAGCTTCGCGCGGTAGGGCTGGTGCAGGCGGTCTTTCATGAGCTCGGGCAGGCGCGAGACATGGCCGTTTTCGAGCGTGCGTATGAGCAGGAGCGCGCGTGACGTGTTGAACACGGCGTCGGCCAAGAAGACGGTCTCGGGCAGGACCGAGCGTGCTTTCTTCGTCGACAGCTCGAAGTCGGGAATGCAGACGACGGTCGAAAGCGCGGGGTGAATGCCCAGGCGCTGGGCGCGAGCGCGGCCGTCGACGGTGAGGCTCGCGGTCAGGCCGCCGTGCACGCAGGGGGCGATGTTGTCGGGGTGACCCTCAAGCGAGACGGCGAGCTGCTCGAGCTCGTCCTCGGAGCGGCGCAAGGTGCCGACGAGGTGGGCGCCGGCCCAAAGGCCCGTGACGATCGCCGCGGCGGAAGAACCCAGACCGCGCGCGAGCGGCACGCGGTTGCGCGCCTTGAAGACGAGCCGTCCGGGCAGGCCGGGCGGCAGAGACTGGCGCGCCGCGTGCACGAGCATGTTGGCTTCGCCGCGGGGCAAGGTCTCAGCACCAGCCCCTTCTATTTCCACGACGGGCGGGCCCGAGGCGTCGTGCAGCTCGAGCGTGAGCTCGTTGCGCAGGCCGAGGGCCAAGCCCAAGCAGTCGAAGCCGGGGCCCAAGTTGCTCGTCGACGCGGGTGCCGTCACCGTCACGCGGGCGAGGACTTTATCCTTGGTCACAGCTTGATGGCTCCCCCGGCCTTCACGCGGCGGATCTTCGCCTTCCAGCGCGCGGTGATCTCCGGATCCTTGAGGCCGTTGCCGGTGAGCACGCACACCGTCAAACCCTGCGGCGCCCGGCCCAGGCGCGCGAGCTTGAGCAGGCCCGCGACGGAGGCGGCGGAGGAAGGTTCGCAGAAAATGCCCTCGGTCGCGGACAACAGGCGGTAGGCCGTCAAAATGTCCGCGTCGGTGACCTTGCCGATCATGCCGCCGGACTCGTCGCGCGCGGCGATCGCGCCGTTCCAGGACACGGGGTGGCCGATGCGGATCGCGGTGGCGATCGTCGTCGGGTTGGCCACGGCCTTGCCGGAGACGAGCGGTGCCGCGCCCGCGGCCTGCCAACCGAACATTTTGGGCTTCGCCCCGCTCTCTTTATAGCCCATCCAATACGCGGTGATGTTGCCCGCGTTGCCGACGGGGATGAAGTGGTTGTCGGGCGCGCGGCCGAGCTGCTCGAGGATTTCGAAGGCGCCGGTTTTCTGCCCCTGAAGCCGGAAGGGGTTCGAGGAGTTCACGAGCGCGAAGCCCTTGGTCTTGGCGGCTTCGTTCGCCATCACGAGCGCTTCGTCGAAATTACCCGAAACCTCGACGATCTCGGCGCCGTGCATGACGGCCTGCGAGAGTTTGCCCGCGGCGACCTTGCCCTTGGGCAGGAACACCACGCAGCGTAGGCCCGCGCGGGCCGCGTAGGCGGCGGCGGAGGCCGAGGTGTTGCCCGTCGAGGCGCACAGCACGCCGGTCGCACCGGCCTCGAGCGCCTTCGAGATCGCGAGCGTCATGCCGCGGTCTTTAAAGGAGCCCGTCGGGTTCGCGCCCTCGACTTTCACGAACACCGAGCCCGGGGGAAGACCCGCGGCCTTGGCGATCCGGTCGACGGGGACGAGCGGCGTGTTCCCTTCCCCGAGCGTGATGATCGGTGTGCGCGTCGTGACCGGCAATCGGTCGCGCCAGCGCGCGATCAGGCCTAAGCTCACGCCATCATCCTCATGGCGCAGTGTTTGGGCAGGACGGCGGACAGGGCGAGAATGCGGCGCAACGCTTTATTGAATTCGCCGCTCGTCGTGCGGTGCGTCGCGATCATGACGGGGACCGAGCGCCGTCCGGCGGCGCGGTCCTGATGGATCGCGGAGATCGACACGCCCGCGTCGGCGAGCGCGTCGGCGATGCGCGCCAAGGCGCCGGGCTTATCGAGCACCTCGAGACGCAGATAGTAGGCGGACACCGCGTGATCGGGCGAGACCAAGGCGAGCTTGCGCGAGGCGACGGCCGTCGGCGGAAGGCCGCCCAGGATGTCGCGCGCGATCACGAACAGGTCGGCCACGACGGCCGACGCGGTCGGCCCAGCCCCCGCGCCCTGGCCGTAGAACATCAGGTCGCCCGCGGAGTCGGTGTGCACGAGCAAGGCGTTGTACTGTCGTCGCACGGCGGCGAGCGGATGGCCGAGCGGGACCAAGGTCGGGGCGACGGCGGCCTCGACGGCGGGCGCGCCGGGCTTGCCTGAGAAGCGCAACGAGGCGACGAGGCGGGCGGCCATTCCCAGGCGCTCGCGCGCGAATTCAAGGTCCCTTAACGACACGGCCTCGATGCCCGCGACGGGGAAGGAGCCGGGCTTGAGCCAGCCGCCGGTGACGAGGCCGGCGAGCACGCTGAGCTTCTGCGCGGCGTCCTGGCCGGACAGGTCCATCGTGGGGTCTTTTTCGGCGAAGCCGAGTGCTTGAGCCTCTTTCAGCGCGGCTTCCGGAGAGATGCCCTCTTCTCCGCGCGACAGAATGTAATTCGTCGTGCCGTTGAGGATGCCGTCGACGCCGAGCACGCGGTCGCCGGAGAAAGAGAGTTCGAGCGCGCGCAGAACGGGAACGCCGCCCGCGACCGAGCCCTCGAAGGCCAGGCGCGAACCGGAGGCTCGGGCCGCGCTGGTCAGCTCGGGCCAGGCGTGGGCGAGCAGGCGCTTGTTGGCTGTGACGAGGGCTTTGCCCCGCTGTAAAACCGCGAGCGAAAAGCGCCGCGGCGTTTCGAGCCCGCCCAGAAGCTCGACGAACAAGTCGGCGTCGGCGCGGCGCGCCATGTCGAGGGGATCCCGGTAGCGCTTGACGGACGCGCCGAGACCGAGAGCCTTAGCTTCGCGGCCGGCGTCGTTGTCGGCCACGGCGACGATCTTAAGCTCCGCGCCCAGGCGCTCGCGCAGCTCCGCGCGGCGCGCGCGTAGAAGGCGCGCGGTTTCGCGGCCCACCGTTCCCAGACCCGCGATGGCGACGTTGAGGGAGTTCACTCGGCGGCTATTCTACCAAAAAGGCCTGGAGCCCGTCGGACTCGAGCGTGAGCCGTCCCGGGAAGCGCCCGCGCACGGAGGCGATCA
>JAYTIP010000193.1:0-5200 GCA_043731745.1 Elusimicrobiota bacterium
GTCGACACGGACCTGTTCCGCGCGGCCGTCACCGCCGCGCCCGGAGTCCGGGTCCTGCCCTACATGGCCGCGTGGACCACCGACTCGCAGGACCTGCGCGCGCGCGGCACGATCATGTACGGCATCGACCCGCCGATGACCGAGGACGACCTGCGCCGCGTGCACGGCGAAGACGAGCGCCTGCCGTTGGCCGCGCTCGACTGGTACGCGGTGTACCTGCGCGACATCGTCGTCAAGACGGCGGGCAAATAACATGAAAACGCTTCTGCTCGCCTTGGCGCTCGTTCCCTCCGCCCGCGCGGCGCAGCGCCCGCCTTACGCGCCCCAGCGCCTGGCGCTCGTGCGCCAGGTCGCGGCCGTCAACGCCGCGCGCAACGGCGCGCGCGCTTACTTTATAACCGACATCACCGGGGCGATGGAGCTGTGGAGCGTCCCCGCCGCCGGAGGCTGGCCCGTCCAGCTCACTGCGCTCGGCGAGCAGGTCTCCGAACTGGACCTGTCTCCCGATGGCAAGACGATCGCTTTGGCTTCGGACTACGGCGGCGACGAGCGGCCCGATCTGTTCCTGGTTCCCGCCGCCGGCGGCGAGGCGGAGAACATCACAAAGTCCACCCGCGCCGAGACCTCTCCCGTCTTCTCCCCCGACGGCAAGCGCCTCGCGTTTCTCGCCGACCCGGCGCAACCCTTCGTGTTCAACCTGTTCGTGCTCGACCTTGCGACGCGCAAGGAACGCCAGCTGACTTCGGAGTCCGTCAACGTCCACTTCCCGTTGTGGTCGCCGGACGGCAAGCTCATCGCGGCGACGCGCACGGGCGACGACCGGGCGGGCGACATGATTTTGGCCGCGGCCGACGGCTCGATGATCGAGTACGCGCACCCTCCGGTGAAAGGCGGCATTCTCATTCCACAGGCCTGGGCCGCGGACGGGAAGTCGTTGCTCGCGGTCGCCGAGGACGAGGCCGGTTTTCACCGGCTCTACCTGATCGGCGACGGGGGTAAGGGACGCTTCTTGGGCCCGCAAGGCTGGGATATCGAGCACGCGAAGTGGCACAAGACCGCGGGAATTATCTTCACGCGCAACGAGGGCGGAGCGTCCGCGCTCTATCGCCTCAAGACGCCCGACGGCAAAGCGGAGCGGCTCACGCCCGTGAAGGGCCGCATCGAGGGCTTCACGCTCGACGACGCGGGCCGCTTCGCGTTTTACGACTGGAGCGACTCCTCGCACGCGCCCGACGCGTGGGGCCTGGACCTGAAGACCGGGAAACGAACGCAGATCACGCGCTCGATGCTCGGCGGCGTCAAGTCCGAGGAGCTCGCCCAAGGCGAGATCATCTCCTACCCGACCTTCGACGGCAAGACCGTCAGCGCGGTGTACCTCAAGCCGCCCGTCGCGCGGCTCGGCACGCCGCCCCCCGTCGTCGTCATGGCCCACGGCGGCCCGGATTGGCAGAGCTACGACGATTTCCACGCGATGCGCCAGTCCCTGGCGGAGGCCGGCTTCGCGGTGCTGGCACCCAACTTCCGCGGCTCGACGGGCTTCGGGCGGAAATGGCTCGACGCCAACCGCAAGGACTGGGGCGGCGGCGACCGCCGGGACATGATCGAAGGCGTGAAGTTCCTGGCCGCGCGCGGCGAGGCGGACCCCAAGCGCGCGGGCATCACCGGCGGCAGCTACGGGGGCTATTCGACTTTGTACGCGCTGGCGCGCAACCAGGGCGAGTGGGCGGCGGGCGTGGCGTCCTACGGCATGCCCGACCTGGCGCTCGACTACGAGCTGTCGAAGAGCCGCTTCGCCTCCTGGTACGAGACGCAGATGGGAAACCCCAAGGACGACGCCGCGCTGTTTAAAGAACGCTCGCCCATCACCTACCTCGACGACCTCAAGGCGCCGCTCATGATCTTCCAGGGCGCCAACGACACGAATGTACCGCTCGCCGAAGCGACTCTCGTGCGCGACCGCCTCAAGAAGCTGGGACGGACCGTCGAGCTCGTCGTGTACCCCGACGAAGGCCACGGCTTCTCACGCCGCAAGAATCTAAGCGACTACTACGAACGCACCGTCGCGTTCTTCGTGAAGACGCTCGGCAAATAAAGGAGCACACCATGCCTAAGCCCTTTCCGCATCATTATGACGCGTCCTTGACCTGGAAGTCCGGCGAGTTCAGCGAACTGTCCGCCGGCCCCCGTCCCATCATCCCCGGCGGCCCGCCCGCGCAGTTCGACGGCACGGACGAAACACGCTGGAGCCCGGAGCACCTGATCCTGGCCGCCCTGAGCCAGTGCCTGATGCTGACCTGGGTGTCGCTCAACAAGCGCTCGCAAATACCGCTCAAGGGCTGGGAGTCCAAGGGCGAGAGCACGCTCGACAAGACCCGCGAGGGGCTCGTGTTCACATCCTTTAAGCTCGCGGTGACGCTTAAGACCGAGGCCGGGCGCGAGGACGAGGCGCGCAAGCTCCTCGACACGGCGAAGAAGTACTGCGTCATCGCCAACGCGCTCAAGACGCCGACGAGCCTCGAAGCCGTCGTGGAAGCCGCCTGAGCCACGCCAAGGCCCCGCTCTCCGAGGGCGCGGTCCTCCTCGTGCTGGCCGGCGTCCACTTCATCAATCTCGTCGACTTCGTGATGGTGATGCCGATGGGCCCCGACTTCGCGGGCGGCCTGGGCATCCGCATGTCGGACCTGGGCCTCGTCGGCGGCGCCTACACGGCCGCGGCGACGGTCGTCGGCCTGCTCGGCACCGTGTTCCTCGATCGCTTCGAGCGCCGGGCCGCGTTGACCGCGTGCATCGCGGGGCTCGGGCTCTCAACGGCCGCCGGGGCGCTGGCGACGGGCATGCCCTCGATGCTCGCGGCGCGCGCCGCGGCCGGCAGCTTCGGCGGCTTGGCCGCGACTTTGTGCTTCTCGATCGTCACCGACCTGACCCACGAGTCCCGGCGCGGCCGCGCGATCTCGGTCGTCGCCTCCGGTTACTCGCTGGCGACCATAGTCGGCGTGCCCGCCGGGCTCGAGCTGTCGCGCCGGGGCGGCTGGCGCGCTCCGTTTCTCGTCGTGGGCGGCGTGGCGCTCGTCCTCGCCGGCGCGGCGCGCGCCGTTCTGCCGGCGGTACGCGGCCACCTCGAAACCAAGGAGAAGCCGGCGCCGCTTAAGCTCGACGCCGGCATGCTGGCCGCCTTCGCCGCCTTCGGCTTCGCGATCTTCGGCAATTTTTTGATCGTGCCGAACCTGCCCGCCTACCTGGAGTTCAACCTGGGCTTTCCGCGCGCGCACCTCGGCCTGTTGTACCTGTTCGGCGGCGCCGCGAGCCTCGTCACGATGCGCGTCGCCGGCATCTGGGCCGACCGAAAGGGCTCTTTGCCGCCGGTGATCACGGGAACCGTGATCGTCGCGCTGTGCCTGTTCTTCGGCGTTTACGGCTCGCCGCCGCCGCTGTCGCCGATCCTGTTCTTCACCGGCTTCCTGTCGGCCAACGCCGCCCGGTGGGTCGTCATCAACGCGCTCACGACGCGCGTGCCCTCGCCGTCGACGCGCGCGCGGTTCCTGTCCGCGCAGACCGCTTTCTCCCACGCCGTCACGGCGGCGGCGTCGATGGGCTCGACGATGTTCCTGACCTCGGACGGGGCGGGCCGCTTGTCGGGGATGGGGCGGCTCACGGCGGCGACGATCGGACTCGGCTTGATGACGCCGCTGGCCGTCGCGTATCTCGAACGAGTCGCTCCCAAGCGCGTCGCCGAGCCCTTCGCGCCCTTAGTCTCCTAAAAGACTCAGGTAGAGGTGCGGCTCGGACACGGCCTTGCGCGCCATCTTGAGAACCCGCGACAGCGCCTGCTTGGTGTTGGCCATGGATTCATTCGCGGCGATCAAGCGTTCGAGTTCGGGGATCACCACCGCGAGCTGCAATCGATTGAAAGCGGTCACGCCCTCGAGGTCGACATAGCGCAACATCGGGTAGGACGCGTCGCCGATGGGCATCGCGGCGGCGAGTATTCCCCCGTCGTCGATGAACAGGTCGAGCTCCCCGCCGAATTCGTCTTCGAGATACGCGTCGATTCCCATGTCGTTTACCTTCCCGGGTACATCGTGACGACTTCGCCGTCGGGCTCGGTGATGAGCACGAAGGTGCGCACGGGCCTCCCCGTGCGGCCGTCGGTGCCGATCATCCCGCCCGCGTCGACGACGCGCTTGTCGCGGCCGTTGGGCTCGCGGCGCGGCTTGGCGTCGACCGCCGCTTTGAGCAGGGCTTTCAAATCCGCGCCTGAATTGAACAGGCTTTCGCCTCGGCTGCGGCGGCCGCCGGCGAAGTGGCCCTCGCGCACGTGCTTTTCGGCGCGGGGCGAGAGATGGAACTCGACGGCGGCGGGCTTCTCCGTGGCGGTCTCCTGCGCGCGCGCGGGAAGGGCGGTGGAGAGGTTGAGCAGGACGGAAAGAATCGCGATGAGCATGGACGATTATCTCACTTCATGACGGTCGAAAGAAACCGCTCGACCGCGTAAGTCGAGATCTGTCCGCAGGGACCGTTGAAGTTATAGTCGCAGCCGTGCGTGGCCCAGGGCATGTTGAGGAAGTAATGGGGCACGCCCGCGGCCTTGAGCTTGTCGGACAGGCGGTACTCGTGCAGGGGCCACACCATCTCGTCGCGGCCGCCGTGGATCATGAGGGTCGCAGGCGTGGACTTGCCGGCGCGCAAGAGCGGGGAGGCCAACGCGTAGCGCTCGGGCTGCTCCGCGGGTGAGCCTCCCAAGTACTGTCTTAACAGCTTGCGCGAATCGATCATGCGCTTGGGACCGGGCACGCGCCAGGCGAGGAACATGTCGTTGGGGCCGTAGAAGTTGATCAGGCCCTTGAGGCCGGGGAACGGGGCGCCGTCGTGCGCGACGGCCATCGCGATCTGGCCGCCGGCGGAGCGGCCGAGGAGGACGATGCGCGTGGGATCGATTTGGAGCTCTGCGGCGCGAAGGCGCAAATGACGGACCGCGTCGCGGACATCCTCGACGGGGCCGGGGAAGGTCGAGCGCGGGGCGAGGCCGTAGTCGACGGAGGCGACGGCGTATCCGCGGGCGGCGAGGTAGCGGGAGAGCGGGTCGAGCTCGAAACGGGTGCCGCTTTGCCAGGATCCGCCGTGGACGACGACCACGAGCGGGGACGGCGTGAGGGAGACCGCGGGGCGGTACAGCTCGAGGGCGAGGGACTCGCCGCAGGAG
>JAYTIP010000194.1:0-6911 GCA_043731745.1 Elusimicrobiota bacterium
GTCGGTCCTGCCGTGCGCTCCGGGCGAGAAGATCGTCACCCGCATCCTCGATTCGTCGGGCCTGAAGGTCAACATGACGCAGCTCGGCTTCGAGCCTGAGGCGATGGCGGTCTTCAAGAAGGCCATGGAGGCGCCGTACGGCGTCGCCCTCGTGACCGGTCCGACCGGCTCCGGTAAATCGACGACGCTTTATTCCGCGCTTTCCAATTTAAACACGCCGGACTGCAACATCATGACGGCCGAAGATCCCGTCGAGTACCAGCTTCAGGGCATCAACCAAGTTCAGATCAACAACCAGGTCGGCCTGACCTTCCCCGCGGCCCTGCGCTCCTTCCTGCGCCAGGACCCCGATGTCATCATGGTCGGCGAAATCCGCGACCAGGAAACGGCGACGATCGCCATCAACGCCGCTCTGACCGGCCACCTCGTCTTCTCGACGCTCCACACCAACGACACCTCGCAGACGATCACGCGCCTCGGCATGATGGGGGTCGAACCCTTCCTCGTCAGCTCGGCCATGTTGATGATCGAAGCCCAGCGATTGCTGCGCGCCATCTGCCCCAAGTGCAAGGAGCCGTACGAGGTGGAAAAGGACTGGCTCCTCAAGCTCGGCGTACCCGAGGTCCAGCTTCAGGCCGCCATCGGCGATAAGAACAAGATCACGCTCTATAAGGGCAAAGGCTGTGAGAACTGCGCGACCACCGGCTACCGCGGCCGCCAGGGCCTCTACGAGGTCATGGAAGTCACTGACGCGATTCGCCAGCTCATTCTCGATCGCGCGTCGGCCAAGATGATCAAGACGCAATCCATGAAGCAGGGGATGCTGACGCTTCGCATGTGCGCCGTGCGCAAACTTCTCGGGGGCCTGACCACCGCCGAGGAAATGATGCGGGTGACGGCGGCGGACTAGACGGCTCAGGAGACATCATGGTTTCGATGGGCGAACTGTTTTTGCTGATGCACGAACGCGGGGCCTCCGACCTGCACCTCACCGCCGGCGCGCCTCCGATCCTGCGCATCGACGGCGCCCTGCTGCCCACGCCCTTCGATAAGCTCACCGGGGAAACCTCTCAGACCTTGGTGTACTCGCTTCTCAATGACCAGCAACGCCAGCGCTTCGAGGCCAGCAACGAGCTCGACCTGGCCTTCAATCTGCGCGGCATCGGACGCGTGCGCATGAACGTCTACCGTCAGACCGGCTCCGTCGGCGCCGCGATCCGCGCGATCCCGAACTCCTTCAAGACCTTCGACGAGATCGGCGTGCCCAAGTCGATCCTCGACATCATGAAGCTGCCCAAGGGCCTGATCCTCGTCACCGGCCCCACGGGATCGGGCAAGTCGACGACCTTGGCCAGCATGATCGACTTCATCAACGAGACTCGGGCCGCGCACATCGTCACCGTCGAGGACCCGATCGAGTTCGTGCACACCCATAAGAAGTCCGTGATCAACCAGCGCGAGGTCGGCTCGGACACGGTGACCTTCGGCGCGGCCCTGCGCCACATCCTGCGCCAGGACCCCAACGTCATCCTCATCGGCGAGCTGCGCGACCTCGAGACGATCCAGGCCGCGCTCAACATCGCCGAGACCGGCCACATGGTGCTCGCGACTTTGCACACGACCGACTGCGCCCAGACCATCAACCGCATCATCGACGTATTCCCGCAGCACCAGCTCGAGCAGGTGCGCGTCCAGCTCTCCTTCGTCCTGCAAGCGGTGCTGTGCCAGCAACTCCTCACCCACGCCACCGGCGCGGGGCGCGTGCTGGCGTGCGAGACTCTCATCGTCAACTCCGCCATCCGCAACCTGATCCGCGAGCAGAAGGTCGAGCAGATCCAGGTCGCGATCCAGACCGGAGGTAAGATCGGAATGCAGACGATGAACCAGTCCCTGGCCGATCTCTACTTCCGCCAGAAGATCACTTTTCAGGAGGCCATGACCCACTCCGTGGACCCCGACGACCTCCGCCGCCTGATGCAGCGACACATGACGCCCGCGCAATCGTAGAATAGCCGGGGAGAACCAATATGCCTGCCTACAACTACAAAGCGAAAACCGCCGCCGGCCTCGTGATGGAAGGCGTCATCGACGCCGACGAGCAGCGCGCCGCCGTTGAAAAACTCCGCGGCCAGAAGATGGTCGTGCTCGAGATCGCCGAGAAGTCGATCAGCCCCGTCGAGAAGTTCAAGGCCGCGATCGGCTGGAAGAAAGGCAAGAACGACATCCCGTCCAAGGACCTGTCCCTCTTCTCGCGCCAGCTCTCGACCCTCGTCGGCGCCGGCGTGCCGATCGTGCAAAGCCTCGGCATTCTAGAGAGCCAGTCTGAAAACCCCGACTTCAAGGAAGTCCTCGGCGCGGTGAAGACCGACATCGAGGCGGGTCTGTCCATTTCCGACGCCCTTAAAAAGCACCCCAACGCCTTCCCGGACCTGTACTGCTCGATGGTCAAGGCCGGCGAGCTCGGCGGCATCCTCGACACCATCCTCGAGCGCTTGACCGCCTACCTCGAGAGCTCGGAGCAGCTGAAGGCCAAGGTAAAAGGGGCGATGATGTACCCCGCGATCGTGCTCTCGATCTGCTCGATCGTCACCGTCTTCCTGATGATCTTCGTGATTCCGACCTTCAAGAACATCTTCGCGAGCTTCGGCGCCGAGTTGCCCCTGCCGACGCAGATGCTCATCGACATCTCCGACGCGATGAAGGCCAGGTGGTACGTGATCGTCGCGTTCCCGTTCGTGGCCTACAAGGGCTTCACGAAGTTCTACGCGACTCCGGCGGGCCACAAGTGGGTCGATACCCAGTCCCTCAAGGCGCCGATCTTCGGGCCCATTCTCAAAAAGGTCGCCGTCGCGCGCTTCACCCGCACGCTGGGCACCTTGATCAAGTCCGGCGTGCCCATCATGCAGGCGCTGGAGACCGTCGCGGCGACGGCCGGCAACGTGCTGATCTCCGAGGCCGTCATGCTCACGCGTGAGTCGATCCGCGAAGGCGGCCACCTCTCGGACCCGCTCAAGAAGTCGGGCATCTTCCCGAACATGGTTACCTCCATGATTTCCGTCGGTGAAGAGACGGGCGCGCTCGACATCATGCTCAACAAGATCGCGGACTTCTACGACCAGGAAGTCGACACCGCGGTCAAAGGGCTGACTTCGCTCATCGAGCCTATCGTCATCGTCGTCATGGGTGTGGTCATCGGGACCATCGTCATCGCGATGTTCATGCCGATGTTCGGCCTGGGCGAACTGGCCGGTAAGCAGGGATAACGACAACGACACTTCGCGACGGCCCCGGCGGGATAGTCATGCCCGCCGGGGACGGTCGGGATTGACCCGACCTCGGGGGTCGTGCGGCCACAGACGGGCCGCGGGCCGCCGACCCACGCCCCGTCGGGCATGACTATCCCGCCGGGGCCTTATCAAGGAATCGACCTCCCTGCTTCCTCGCCGTTTGCGCTTTCACTAACAAGCCCATCGCCGCCAGGCGATAATCCCTCATCTCGTCGTTACGCTCCGCTCAAATGATCGGGGCGGATGACCCATCCTCTCCGGGGCGTAGGGTCTAGCGACCGAGGTCGTCATTGTCGCGACGACCCC
This sequence comes from Elusimicrobiota bacterium, assembly GCA_043731745.1. Classification (GTDB taxonomy): domain Bacteria; phylum Elusimicrobiota; class Elusimicrobia; order UBA1565; family UBA9628; genus GWA2-66-18. The sequence continues at coordinate 3,594 of JAYTIP010000194.1, forward strand.
CGAGGGAGGGTCAATCCCGACCGTCCCCGGAGAGGATGGGTTATCCGCCCCGGGCCCCTATGAGCTGAACTACTCCTCGAAGAGATGCTTGTCGCGCAGGAGACGGTGGTACGCGACGCCGAATCGATGGGCTTCGTCGCGCAACTGCTGGAGCAGGCGTAGGGCGGGATCGTCGAGGCGCAGGAGGATCGACTCCGCGCGGCCGGGAAGGAAGACTTCCTCGATGCGCTTGGCGAGCGAGGCCATCGGGATCTTGAGCTTGAGCTCCTTGAGGGCCTGGAGCGCGGCGCCGAGTTGGCCTTTGCCGCCGTCGATGAGGATCAGGTCGGGGAGCGTGGACTTTTCGGCCTGCAGGCGCTTGTAACGCCGGTAGACGGCCTCGTGCATGGACTTGAAGTCGTCGATGCCGACGGTGTCGCGGATCTTAAACTTCCGGTAATGGTCGCGGTTGGCCTTGCCGCCGACGAAGCAGACCATCGAGGCCACGGTCTGGTTGCCCTGAAAGTGGGAGATGTCGAAGCACTCGATGTGCACGGGCGGCGCGGACAGGAATATGGCCTTCTGCAGATCGGTGACCATCTGGGTGCGCGCGGTGTGCCCGCCGACCTCGTCGGCCTCGACGGCCCGCACGCGCACGCGCTCGCCCATCTGAGAGAGCGCCTGCATGTTGTCGCGCAGGGTGGCCGCGCGCTCGTACTCGAGGCTTTTCGAGGCGGCTTTCATCTCGGCCTCGAAGCGCTCTCGCAGATCGCCGTACTTGCCCTTGAAGAACAGCACCGCGCGTTCGGCGATCTCGCGGTAGTCGCTCTTGGAGATCTTGCCCGCGCAGGGCGCCGGGCACTCGCGGGTGTGGTAGTACAGGCAGCCGGTGATCTTCTTCTTGTCGAGGGGTTTGGCTTCGGAGAAGTCCCAGCGGCACGGACGCAGTGGGAACAGGCGCTGCTTCCAGAGGTAGCGAAGCAGGGACTTGATGGGCGCCACCTTCGGGTACGGCCCGAAGTACACGCCCCCGTCGCGCAGCTTGCGGCGGGTGGTGAACAGGCGGGGAAAGTCGTCTCCCATGGAGATCTTGAGGAAGGGATAGGTCTTGCCGTCCTTCCACATCGCGTTGAAGAAGGGCTGCTGCTCGTTGATGAGGCGGCGCTCGATGAGCAAGGCCTCGCGCTCGGACTCGCAGAGCACGTAGTCGATGCGCCGGATCAGCGGAGCGAGCGCCTGGGTTTTGGCGTCGTCCTTGTTGGGGTTGAAGTACTGCGAGACGCGCTTGGCCAGGTCGATGGCCTTGCCGATATAGAGAATTTCCCCGGCGGCGTCGCGCATGATGTAGACGCCCGTCTTGTGGGGGAGATGGCGGCGGTCCGGGGACTCCATGACGACAGTATACCAAGTGACCGTATTGCACCTGTCCCAGGTGCGACGGGGGTGCTACAATCGTTACATGGCCATCAAAATGACTTTTTTGAGCCTTCTTCTCGTCGTGGCGCCGGCGTTGGCCGCGGACACCGCGCCGGCCTCGGCGCGCCTCGCCGCCGTGAGCGGCGACGTCACGATCCAATCCAAATCCGGTGGGCGCCTCGGCAAGACGGGCGCGCTGCTCGCCGAGGGCGACGAGGTGTCCACGGCGGCGAAATCGACCGCGGTGATCGAGCTTCCGGACGGCTCGCGTCTCAAGCTTCGCGAGCTCGGGCGGCTGGCGGTGACCTTGCCGACGGAGAAGTCGCCGATCACGGACATTTCCCTGACCTTGGGCAGCGTGTTCGCCAAGGTGCGCAAGCAATTGGCCGGACGCTCCTTTCGCGTGCGCACCGAGACGGCCGTCGCCGCGGTGCGCGGCACGGAATTTTTCACCGCCTACGGCCGGACCGTCGGGGACAAGCGCGATCTGTGGGTGTGCGTGAATGAGGGCGCGGTCGACGTGGCGACGACCAAATCCAAGAAAGCCCTCGGCGTGCCCGCCGGCAAGGGCGTGCTCATCAAATCCGGCCTGGATCTGACCAAGCCCCAGGCCTTCGACTGGACGAAGACCTTGAACTGGAACATGGACGCCGACAAGGGCGACATCGAAGACAAGACTTCGCTCGACGCGGCGTATTCAGACCTCCTTGACCAAGACTACCGCTAGCCTCGCTCTCGTCCTCTCGCTGGCCCCGCTTCAAGCCGGGGCCGCCCCGCTCGTTCCTCAGGTGCCGCGCGGCCGCGTCGCGGAGTACGAGGCCGCCGCGCGCGTATTCGGCCGGGCCGGCATTCTCGAACCTTTGGCCGACATGCATGAGCGCTGGGAATTCGAAGGTCTGCGGCCCTATCGCGCGCTCACGCTCGGCACCTACGCGCGCGTGCATCGCAACCTCAAACTCGGCCTTTTCTACCGCGTTCAGAAAGGCGCCCGGCACGACGACGACTGGGTCACGAACAATCCCGGTGAGTGGTCCTGGCGCGACACGCAGAACCGGCCCGAAAACCTGTTGGTGCTCGACGCCACGCCCCGAGTAAAACTCGGGGCATCTATAACCGCCGCCTTCAAGGTCCGTTACGAGCACAACTTCTTCAACAACCACAGCGCGATCAAGCTCGAGCCCGAATTGGCCTGGTTCTGCCTCGACGGCCTTCGACCCCGCGCCACCGTCTTCGTGCGATACGGCGACTACCGCCCTTTGAACTTCGGCTCGGGTTCGTATTACGAGCGCTGGTGGTACCTCGCGGGCCTTTGGCACCTCGACGAGACGATGTCCTTCGGGCCCAGCGTGGCCTTCCGGGATGTTCAGTGGAGCACCTCCTCCGACTTCCGGACCGCCTCCGGGGGGGACGCCTACCGGGTCGTGCGGCGCTCGGTCGTCTGGGGTCTGACCCTCGTCGTTCGGGCGCATTGACGGCCCGTCGTCAAAAAGCCATAATCTCCTCCTATGGCAAAAAAGAAGCAGATGCGTCACAAGTCGGGACTCAAGGCTCACCGCCAGTCCCTCAAGCACGCGATCCACAACGCGGGCATTAAGAAGTCCGTCCGCCTCGCCGTCCGCGCCGTCGTGGACGCCGCGAAGAGCAAGGACATCAAGGCTCTCTCGGAACTGACGGGCAAGGCCTCCGCCGCGCTCGACAAGGCCGCGAAGTCCGGTACGATCCACTGGAAGGCCGCTGCGCGCAAGAAGTCGCGCCTGGCCGCCCAGGTCAAGATTCTCACCGCCGCGAAGTAAGCCCCCGGGCCGAAAAGCCGAGCGCCCGTCCCCGCAAGGGGACGGGCGCTTCGTTTTGGTTCGGTGTCAGGCCTGAAGTTTTAACTAACTCTTCAAGGCCGACGAGGAGTTAGTTAAAACTTCAGGCCTG
>JAYTIP010000195.1:0-3357 GCA_043731745.1 Elusimicrobiota bacterium
CTACTTCAAGCCCAGCAACTTCTTCCACCAGGGCTTTGCTTCGACCGGCGCGGACCGCGTGCGCACGATGGACGCGTCGGCCGTCTCGCCGACGTGGACGGGCAAGGTGAACAGAAAGGTCGCGCCCTGTCCGAGGTCGCTTTCGATCCACATCTTGCCTTTCTGCAGGTGCACGAGCGCCTTGGCGATGGACAGACCCAGGCCCGTGCCGCCCACGTGCATCTCGCCGGAGGCGATCTGCACGAACTTCTCGAAAATCTTGCTTTGCTCGCCCTTGGCGATACCGGGCCCGGTGTCGGTCACGGCGTACTCGACGAAACCCTGGTTGCCCTCGGCGCGCTTGGCCAGCTTGACCGTGATCTTGCCGCCCGCGGGCGTGAACTTAATCGAATTGGACAAAAGATTGACGATGACCTGGACCGTGCGAGAGGCGTCGGACTGGACGAGCGGCAGGCCCTCGGGTGCGACGAGCGACAGGTCGATGCGCTTCTTTTGCGCCCACGGCTGGAGGCTGTCGACCGCGTCCCGGGCGATCTTCGCCGCCTCGGTCGGCTTCGCGTAGACCGTCATCTGCCCGGACTCGATCTTCGAGAAGTCGAGGATGCTGTTGATCATCTCGGCCAGACGGTCGGAATTCTTGAGCGCGGTGTTGAGCATGCGCGTCTCGTCTTCCTCGATTTTTCCGGAGAACTGGCCCTGGAGAATTTCGAGGGCGGCGCGGATGGAGGACAGCGGCGCGCGCAGCTCGTGCGTTACGTGCGCCACGAAGTCGCGCTGCATCCGCTGCAGTTCCTTGTGCTTGGTCGCGTCGGGCAGCGAGGACACCATACCGACGACCTTGCCTTCCTCGGTCTTGACGACCGCGCTTGAGGCGCGCAAGGTCCGCTGGGTCTCGGCCACGCCCGCCGTCTTCACCTCGGTGCCGATGTCGCGGTCCGACGGCGCGTTGAGATCGGCGGCCATCGTCACGACGAACTGCTCGCTCGATTTATCGGTGATGGACTTTCCCGCGGTCTGCGCGAGCGTCTCGCCGTAGATCTGCTCGGCGGCGGGGTTCATCATCAAAATCTTGCCCTGATCGTCGACGACGACGACGCCTTCGACCATGTTGCTCAGCACGGAGTCGGTGCGTTTCGCCTCGTTTTGAAGGGTCTTCTTTTCCTTCTTGAGAGGCACGGTCACTTCGTCGACGCGTTTGGCGATGTCGACCTCGAGGAGCTTCATGACCTGCTCGATGACCTTTTTACGAAGAACCGGATCGGGCACGGCCTTCTCGACGAGGGCCATCATCGTGCGCTCGAGAGAGCCGCCGGCGATGGCGTCACTGATGCCTTGGATCGCCGCCTGTGCGGCCGTCGCACCTCCGCCACCCGCGCCCGCTGCGCCGTCGCCTCCGCCCCCTGCGCCCGTCTCATCGCCCGTGCCTCCACCCGTGCCCGCGCCGCCGCCACCGGGCGCGCCACCCGTTCCGGCGCCCGCGGCCGACGCGCCTTTGTCGCCGGCCTTGAGGTACACGGCCTCATTGAAAATGATGTGGGTCACGGAGCGCCCGGCCAGCCAGCCCTTCGGATCGGCGGCGGCGGGCGAGTCGGCGCGCATGGCGGCGAGCTCGCAGAACGCGATGAGCTCGTCGGCCGAGAGGCCGCTGCGGAAGGACAGGCTCGTGAGCTTGAAGCGGCTGAACAGGTTCGCCAGCGAAACCGGCAATTGCGCCAAGGAGCCGACGACGCGTCCGTTGAGGATCAGCTTGTCGTGGTCGATGCCGATCGACAGCTCGCCGCTCGTCGACAGTTCCAAGGCGGCGCTCAAATTTTCCTGCGCCGAGGTGATCGTGGCGATGACCGCGGGATGGCCGACCTTGTACAACGCCATCTGGCCGAGGGCCTTCCCGATCGCCTTCAGCGCCTCGAGGGTCTGCTTCTCGAGTCCCGTGCCGGGTCCCGGCGTCGGCGCGGAAGAAGACGGCGGTGGTGTTTCGGCCATGTCAGAGCCTCTCGATGGTCCCGGTGAGTCCGGCGGTCGCGTTGCGCGCGTCGAACACGCGACGCGCGAGACGGCAGACCCGCGCGTAGTCGATTCCGGGGTGGGCGGTGAGAATCATCACCGCATCAGACTTCTTGACGAGCGCGTCCGTCAAGGGTTTACGCAGCCAGCGCCGGCGTCCGGCGCGGGCTTCGGGCACGAAGGGATCGTGGTAGGAGATCGAGGCCCCCGCTTCGGCGAGCAGGTGCATGATGTCGAGCGAGGGCGACTCGCGGTAGTCCGAGACGCCGCCCTTGTACGCCACGCCGAGGATCAGCACGCGGGCGCCGGACAGCGCCCGGCCGTCCTCTTTGAGGGCCCGCTCCAGACGCTTGACGGCGTAGCGGGGCATCGAGCCGTTGATCACGGTCGCGAGCTCGATGAAGCGCGGCCGGTAGTGGAGCTTCTTCATCTTCCACGCGAGCAGTTGGGGATCCTTGGGGATGCAGTGCCCGCCGATCCCAGGGCCCGGCCAGAACGGCATGAAGCCGAAGGGCTTGGTCGCCGCGGCTGCGACGACCTCCCAGACGTCGAGTCCGAGGGTGTCGCAGATTTGGGCCATTTCGTTGACGAGCGCGATGTTCACCGCGCGAAAAGTGTTTTCGAGCAGCTTGACGAGCTCGGCGGCCTTCGCGCTCGACACGGGAACGACCTTCTCGACGACCTTCCCGTACAGCAGCGCCGCCAGCCGCGTCGACTCCGCGTCGATGCCGCCGATGATCTTGGGCGTGTTGACGATTTTCCACTTCGCGTTGCCCGGATCGACGCGCTCAGGCGAGAAGGCGAGGTGAAAGTCGCGTCCGGCCTTGAGCCTGCCGCCCCGCTCCAGCGCGGGCCGCACGACCTCGTCGGTCGTGCCGGGATAAGTCGTGCTCTCCAAAACGACGAGCTGGCCGCGGCGCAGGCGATGGGAAAGTCCCGCGCAAACCTCGACGATGAGGGAGATGTTTGGCGCCTTCGATTTGCGCAGGGGGGTCTGAACGCAGATGATCACCGCGTCGCAGTTCTCGAGCGCGGACGCGTCGCCCGCGAACGCGAGCCGGCGCGAGCGGAGTTCCGAATCCGGGACATCCTCGACATAGGAACGGCCGCGCTTGAGAGCGCGCAGGCGGGCGGCGTTGACCTCGACGCCGACGACGGAGAAGCCCGCTTTGGCGAACGCGCTCGCCAGCGGCAGGCCCACATAGCCCATGCCCACGATGCCCACGCGCGCGGATTTATCCTTAATTTTCCGGTCGAGTTCCACGGCGAGAGTATAGAGGAACAAGCCGACCTTGTCCATGCCCGTTCGATTGTTGGTAGAATGCGTCCTCTTATGAAGAGCCACGATGTCTG
>JAYTIP010000196.1:0-10610 GCA_043731745.1 Elusimicrobiota bacterium
GCATGAAGCGGTCGAGGCGCTCGGCCGGAGTGTAATCATTGGTCTCGACGGCCGCATGATCGCGCAGGGCGATGCGGTAGGACGCCGCCGCCTTGGCGACCGCGGCGCGCATGGCGGGCGTGACGGCCGGGCCCATGCGCGAGAGCAAGTCGTCCTGGGCGGCCTCGAACGCGGGGTCGGTGAAGCGGCCGGCGTAGTAGTCGAGCAACTGGCTCTTGGGGTCGTCGCGGCTCGCGCGACGCTCGGGCATGTCGGGGGCCGAGAACGGGCGCAGGCTTCCGGCCGAGCCCTCGCCCAGGGCCTGGAGCTCGGTGACCAAGGTGATGAAGTCGGCCTTCGTGCTCGTCATCGCGCGCGAGAAGTCGTCCCACGCGGCCACGAGATTGGCCTGGGCGGCGGCGTACTCGGCCGACTGCTGGCCGGAGACCTCGCCGCGCACGCGCAGGTCGCGCTCGGCGGCTTCGATGACCTTGCGCCGCGCCTCGAGACCTTTCGAGCCGTCCTCGACGCGAACCATCAAACCGTGCAAGCGCGTGGTCAGCTGCTGCAGGCGACCGTCGGACTGCATCTGCTTGCGCAGGACCTCGCCCATGACCTTCTCGAGGCCGGCCTCGATCTGGCGCGGGTCGGGCGCCTCGATGAAGCCGCCGCCGATCGGAGTGCCCCGGAAGTAGCCGAAGGTGGCCACGGGCGTGAAGCCCTTGTAGCTCATGCGCTCGGCGATGGTGTTCGCCTTGATCTGCTGCATGATGCCGTCTTCGTTGCCCCAGCTCGCCGGAGTTCCCCCCTCGAACAAGGTCCGTCGGATGGAGTCGATCTGGCGGGCGCGGATGTCGTCGATGAGCTTGTTGGCCAGCTCCTGGAGGTTCGCGGCCGGCGCCGCGTCCTCGGGCACGAGGCGCACGAGGTCGGCGAGCTCGGTCCCGGGCGGCAGGCCGAGGCGGGCGACGAGCTGCTGGCGCTGGGCGCTCAGGCGCTCGACGAGGGCCGCGCGCACGCCGTCGAGCTGTCCGGGGGCCTGCGCGGCCTTGCGGTTGCTCGTCTCGCGGTCGATGAAGCGCAGCAGGCGCACGTCGCCCTCGAACTGGGCGGCCAGGATGTCGGCGCGGGAGGCCGCGCCGACGAGCGCGTCGCGGTAGATCCGGTCGGCTTTGTCGGAGCGCAGCTGGGCCAGGCGCAGCAGGACCTCGGGCGGGGTCCCCGGGTCCTTGAGGCGCAGCTCGATCCAGCCCTCGATGAAGTTCTTGTCGATGGGCTCGTGCCCGAGCGTCTGGTTCGCGTAGTAGTAGCGCACGAACGCGGCCGAGCGGTGCTGCAAATTCTCCGGCGTGATGAGGTCGAGCTTCGCGTCGGGCGTGACCGTCGTCAGCGACTGCTCGGACGCCGCCAGGCGCCGCGTGAGCTCGGCCCAGCTCTTAGGCACCGCCCCGCCGCCGTCGCTGAGGCGCGCCGTGCCGGGATCGACGCCGAGCGCCAGCAGGCCGGCCTGAAGGTTGAAGATCGTCGCGGACAGGCGGCTCTTGGCGAGCAGGGCTTTGGGCCCGTCGCCCGCGACCGCGCCCAGCTCGTCGCGCGCGGCGTTGAGCTTCAAGGTCAGCCGCGTGGCATCGGCCTCGCGGCGGCCGTCGTAGGCGTCGCGCTCGCGCTCCTCGGTCAAGGTTTGGATGCGCGCGGCCGCGGCCATTTCGGGGTTGTTGATCGCACCGTCGGTCAGCGCGCCGAGGAGGCGTCCCAAGGAGCGCACGACCAGGCTGACGGGCTCGAGCTGGAGCAGCTCGACCTTCAGGTTCTTGTCGACCATCTCCTCGACGGCCTTGGCGGTCGCCACGCGCGCGTCGAGGATGCGGCGCTGCGTGTCGACGGGATCCTTCGCGGCGAGCAGCTGTGCCAACGCCGCGAGCGCCTGGCCTTCGTCGATGTCGGCGACGACGGGCGCGCCCGCCGGGCGGCCGAGCAGGAAGTTGATCGTCTCGCGCGCCTTCGCGGAGTCCAGGCGCGCCTGCTCGCGGGCGAGCTTAGCCTCGTCGTAGGCGCGGACGTCGCGCGCGTCGCCGGTCGAGGCGCGCTGCTGGAGGGACGGCAGGAGCTGATTGTCGTACACCGCCAGGCTCGAGTCGGCGGAGCGCATCGCGACCATGTTCTGGTAGAACTGCACCGCGAGGCCGGACTCGACGCGGCTCTTGAGCGCCTTGTAGTAGTCGGCCTGCCGCTCGTGCTGCGTGACCTGCAGCTCGCGCATCTCCTCGGGCTTGAGCTCGAAGCCGAGCACGGGCGTCACCGGGATGCCGGTGATGCCCAAGGACGGAATCCAGCCCACGCCCTGCGCGGTCAGGCCGATGCCGACGTTGATGTCGAGCCAGGCCTTCTGGATGCGGTGATCGGCGGCGCGCGCCATCTCCTCCGCGGCCTCCTGGCGCTTGGCGATCTCGCCCAGGCTGTGCGAGTTCGACGAGGCCCAGCCGAAGGCGTCGTTGATCGAGGTCAGGCGCAGAGGAGTCCCGTCGTAAGGCGTCCTGCGCTCAAACGGCGCGTCGACGCCGGCCTGCGCCTTGAGCAACGCGGCGCGCGACATCGACTCGAGCGAGTTGCTCATGTACCAGTCCCAATTCTTGAAGGCGTTGCGCAGCTGCTCGGGACCGATGAGGCCGTTGCGGTACTGGCGGATCGCGTCGGACAGCGCCTTGGCCGAGGCCGGGGCGTTGGGCTCGACGGCGCGCGCGCTCGCGTCCCAGATGCGGGCCTGCTCGACCGCGGCCTGGCTCGCCAGGTTGCGCTCCGCGTAGGCCTGCTGCATCTCCTGCGTGACCGCCTGCGACTCGAGCGCGTAGGCCTTGTCGGCGCTCTTCGCGGCCGGGTTGTAGATCGGCAGGCGCACCGAGCCGCCGATCGTCAGCGCCTGGTTGGCCATCATGTCCTGGAACTGCACGCCGAAGCCGATGGTTAATCGGTCAACCCAAGGTATCCAATCAACGACATTAAACGGATTGTCGCCGACGGACTTCTTGAGCGATTCCTCGTCGAGGCTACCCAGGATGTCGCCCAGGCGGTCGGGCGAGGAGATGAGCCGGCGGATGTTGCCGAGCATCTGGCGCAGGTCCTCGGAGTTGAGGTTCTGGAAGGGCGGCGCCGCCTGCGGGTCGCGGCCGGTCAGCGCGTTGTAGCGCAAGGTCGCCTGATGCAGGCGCGACTCGGCGTCGCTCAGGCGGACCTGCGCTTCCTGGCGAGAGGTCTCCGAAGGGGCGTTTTTGACCGCGAAGTCCGCGAGCTTGAGAGCCCACTGAGCCTCGGCGATCTCGACGACCGAGGCCTGCCAGTCCTTGGTCAGGTTCAGCATGCGGTCCTGCAGGCGCAGGCCCTCGCGGTACAGAATCTGGGCCTTGGACTCGATGAGCTGCTTCTGCGTCTTCGACAAAGTCATCTCGCTGTAGGTTCCGACGGTAAATCCGCCGCCGACCGCGCGCTCGGCCAGGTCGTTGGACACGGAGTTCGAGACGAAGCCCACCATGCCGCGCACCCGGGAGTTGTCCATGAACGCGCCGGCCTTTCGAAGCTCCTGAATCTCGCGCGTCAAATTGCCCATGTCCTGGGTGACGAGCTTGCGCGCGACATCCTGCTCGAAGACCTTCTGCAGCTCCATCGCGGTCTTCGAGGACTTGGCCGCGTCGCCGGCGAAGAAGTCGCCTAAGTCCCGGTTATAGCCCTTGAGCGTCTCGCCGCCGCGCAGGTTCTCGGCCGAGTTGTCGCTGACGTGCTGCCAGAGCTCGGCCAAGGTGAACGAGGTGTTCATCGTGATCGAGAGGCGGTTGTTCATGCCCACGTACTGCGAGCCGTAGCTCAGCGCGATGTTGGCGTGGTCGCCCATCTTCTTCGAGATCTCGCCGAAGTAGGTGCTGGCACCTCCGATGATCTTGCCCTCGGCGCTGACGACGAGTCCGTTGTCGGGGAAGGAGACGGAGAAGCGGTCGCCGATCTCGTTCTGCTTCTGGCCGAGCTCGCCGGTCACGCGATTGTCGATGCGGATCCACGGCGTGCCGTCGTCGTGCTTGATCGTGAAGCCCTTGAGCACGCTCAAGCCCGCGACCTGCTGGTTGATGTCGTCCGTGCCGGCCGTCTTCGCCCAATACATGTCGAGCGTGAAGGTGTCCCCCCCGCCGTCGGGATTCATCAGGCGGTTGAGGTCGAGCTGCGGGCCGACCTGGGTGCGGAAGTAATCCTTCTTCGCGCCGTCGGCGCGGATGTTGAAGTTGCGATTGAGCTCGGGGTCGTAGCCGGTGAAGTCGAGGTTGACGTCCTGCACGAAGCTGCGCGGATCCTTCGCCCACAGCGCGCGCTGCTCGGCGTTAAGCGTCATGACCTTGGTCAGGCGCACCGAGGTCTTCGCGTTGCCGCCGTAGTAGTAGGGCTTGTTCATCGTGTCCGTCACGGCGCCGTCGCCGAAGCCGGCCAGGCCGATATAGAGGTCCTTGCCGTCGGACATGTAGGCGATGTCGTCGAAGATCATCAGGCGGCTCTCGCCCGCGCCGGTCTTGACCGTGTTGTCCTTGGGGATGTCGAAGGCGAAGCGGTGCATGTCCACGTTGAGGTAGTTGACGACGTTCTTGTTCTGCAGGCTCTCGACGGTCACCTCGACGCCCTTGTCGCCGTACGGGGCGTTTTCCCCGTCCTTACTGGGCGGGCTCGCGAGCTGGTAGCCGGAGACGCTGACGTTGCTGCCGAAAACTTTCCCGATATTGCCCAAGGTGACCCACGAGCTCGTGTCGAGGCCGTGAGGCACGGCGAACTTCGACTGGTAGACCAGGTAGAAGCCGTCGGCGGTGTCGCCGAAGTCGAGCACCTTGGAGTTGGGGATCAAGGACGCCAAGCCCTGCGGGTTCTGCAGAAGGTCGGCCTTGATCGCGGCGACCTCGGCGGTCGAGCCCTGCTGGGTCGGCGCGATCATGCCCACGAGGGCGTCGACGAAGGCGCCGTACTCGGACTTGCGGATGACGAGCGACGCGGGATCGGTCTGGCTGCCGTCGTTGGCCCAGCCGGCGCGGTTCATGCGCAGGGCCTCGATGCGCCGCACGAGTTCGGGCGGGAGCTGGCCCTGCACGTCGTTCTTGGCCAGGATCTCGGCGAGCTCGCTCTGCTTGTCGTCGATCTGGGTGAATTGCGACTTCAGGATTTCGCGCGAGCGGCTGAGCTGGTCCTGCAAGGTGTGCCAGTCGATGTTCGCGTCGAGCACCGCGCGCGTCTTGTCCATCACGCGCGAAACATCCTCGCTGACGTTGTTGAGCGCGCTCTTCTCCTTCGGGTTGAGCTGGTTGAGCCAGGAGCCGATCTTCACGCGCTTGGCCTCGAGGTCGGCCATCGTCGTGCTGAGCGCGGCCTCCATCTTGTCGAGGGCCTCGATCTCGTTCGTGTTCGCCGTCTGGCCGCCGTTGTAGATGTCGTGGAGCGAGTTGTAGTAGCCCCCGACCTTGTCGATCGTGCTGAAAGAAGCCTGGTTCCAAGTCTGCTTGAGATGGAAGAAGTTCAGGCCCTCGAGCAGCACCGCGTCGAGCGACGAGAACAACCGGACCTTGCGCGCGTAGACCTGGTCGGCGGTCTCGCTCGTGCCGTTAGAGGCGGCGTACGCCTGGTCCTTCGCGGTCTCCGCGATCGCGCCGCCGAGCGTGGCGGAGATGTGATTCAGGAAGTTCTCGGCGGCCGGGACCTGATTGGCGAGCGCGTCGTTGGCCCCGGAGACGACCGAGTCGGAATACAGGAAGCGCGCGATCGCGAAGGCGCCCGGCGCGGTGTTGAGCTGATCGGCGCGCACGGGCACGAGGCGTTTGACCGCCTCGAGCGCGAGCAACTGGATCTGCTGGTTCTCCGACACCGTGATGGCCGGTTGGGTGCCGGAGGGAACGGTCCCGTCGCCGCCGCTGCCGCCGAGCGAAATGCCCGTCGAGCCCGCCGAGGCGTCGGCGGCGACGGCCTTGAGCTTGTCGGTCAGGTTCTGGATAACCCGGCCGTCGACGGCGGCCTGCACGCGCGCCACGCCGCCCGCGTCGGAGGTCACGCCGACGGGCAGGCGGAAGCTCGACATCGCGTACTTGCCCTTGGAGATCGTCTCGATCTTGCCGATGATCTCGTTGATCTGCGCGTCCTGCGTGTTGATTTCGCCCGCGCGTTGCGCGCGCTCGGCCGTGTACTGCGCGATCTTCTTGGGCAGGCTGAAAGGCTGGGTCTCGCCGTAAAGGACCTCGGTGCCGTTGTAGTTCGGATCTTTGCGGTTGAGTATCTCGACCTGGAACTCGTGGATCCCCTTGTGATGCCCCGTCGAGTCATCGTAACCGTCGATGTTCCTCTGGAGCTTGAACTTCCAGTCGTTGATGCTCGCCGCCGCGGCCGCGGGATCGCCGTCCGGCGCGCCGAAGGTCGCGAACGCCCAAGGCAAGGTGTGGTCATAAAGCTTGACCGCTTGCGTGATCAGGCTCTTTTTGGCGTCGAAAAGCTTGAAGAAGTCGCTGTTGGCGGCGGCGACCTGATCGATCGACTTTTGCTGATAGGGGATCAAGGTATCGACGAGCATCGAGCGCGCGGCCGTCAGGGACGGCACGATCCGGTCGCGCAGCAGCGCGGTTTTGCGGTCGATCAAGGCCTGCCCGCCGCCGGTCCCGGTGTTCGTGAACGCGACATCCGCGTCGACGTCGGAGAGCACCGAGTCGAGCATGCTGACCACGCCCTGCAGGCCGGCGCGCGCTTTGGGGAGAATGTTGGTCGTCGCGTCGTCGATGGCCGTCACCGTGGCGTCCGCCTTCGACCAGGCGATGACCTCGCGCGCCGCGTAGGGCGTGAGCTTGGCCGCCGACACGAGGTCCATCTGGGCGGCGTGCGTGGCGGGCGTCGAGGTCGCGGGGAAGTGCACGGCCTTGAGGCTGTCGCCGTAGGTCTTGATCGCTTCCTGGAGGTCCTTGAGGGAAAGGCCCGAAAGCATCGGAATGTTCGAGCCCGCGGCCCGGTTGATGTTGCCCGCGAGCGCGTCGAGCTGCGACAGGTACTGGCGCGCCGCGGATTGCCGGTTCGTGATTTCCTGCTGCGACTGCGAGCGCCACAGCGGCAAGGATTCCGGATGGGCGTCGCCGAACTCGTCGATCACGGTTCGGCCGTTGCCCGCGTCGAGCAGTCGGTTGACGTTGTCGAGCGACTTGCCGAAGTCGGCGCGCTTGCCCTGCCAGTACACCTTGCGGTCGGCGAGAATCTGCAAGGTCTGCTCGCGCGTGGGATTGGTGACGCTGACCGAGGGACCGGGCACCTGGATGACGAGCACGCCCGCGAACTCCGTCGGCACGGTGGGCAGGCGCGCGAGGCCGTCCTGCGCCTTTTGAATGTTGTCGTTGATCTCGGCGAGATCGTCGTTGAAGGTCTTCAGGGAGAACGCGTTGGGATCGTTGGGGTTGCCGCCGTTGGTGCGCCAGTTCTTGATCTGCGGCAGAAGGTCGATGCGGCGCTGGTACTCGGTCGCCGCGTCCACGCTTTGGCCCTTGTCGGAGGCGTTGACCTGGTCGATGAACGCGCGCATGTCGGTCTGGAAGGAGCCCAGGCGCGCGGCCGCCATTCCCGCCTCGGCCTCGTCGTCCTTGATGTCCTGGGTCGTCTGGTTGTCGGAGGCGATCGTCTTATTGAGCTCGTCCTTCCACTGCTGGGTCTGCCCGGCGTTCTGGTCGGCCGCGGTCTGGTTCTGCTGGTTGGCGGCCTGACCCGCGACGATCTTGGCGCGCTTGGCCGCCAGCAGGTCCTGCATCTGCTTGATCGCGGCCTGCGCGGCGTTGATCTCGTTCATCGAGAGCGCCAGGTCCATCACGCTCGCGAGCTTGGCCATGTCGGTGTGGAAGCGCAGCATGTCCTTGCCGTCGCGGCGCTCGCGCAGGGCGGCGTTGCGCATGCGGTTGGAAGAGGCCAGAAGCTGAGAAGTGGCGTCCCGCTGGGCGACCTCGCCCTTGGCCGTCGTGCGCAAAGTCTCGATCTCGCCCACGAGCTTCTCGATGGAGTCGCGCGTCGCCGCGGGCAAGGTGATGACCGGGCCGCCCGCGGGCGTCGACAGCTCGCTGCGGCCCTCGCCCCAGTCCTTGAGCCGCGATGACAGAGCTTTGAGCGAGGCGTCCTGCGCGGCGAGGCTTTCCCAATATCCGTTGCGGTCGGGCGGCGGGGGCGGGGTCAGGCCCGTGAACTCCTTCTTGAGCGCCTCGAGCATCGCGAGATCGGCGGCGTTGCTGGGCGGCGAGAGCAGGTCGCGGCGCTGCGCGAGCTTATCGCGCGCGCCGACCTCGTCGGACTTGGAGGCGAGCTCGGCGATCAGCCGCTGCAGCTCGGCTTGCTCCGCCGGCGTGACGGGATGGCTGATTTGGCGCAGGCGCTCGAGCTTGGCTTTCTTGTCGCCGAGCTCGGCCAGAAGCTTGGTCTTGTGCTCCTTGACCGCCGTGAGCTCCGCGTCGATGCCCCCGGCCTTGCCCTGGAGCTCCTTGATGCGGGCCATGACCTGGTCCATCGGCAGCTTCCAGAGATTCGGATCGAAGGGCATGCCGTCGCCCTGCTCCTTGGTGCGCGCGCTCGAGGCCGAGATCATGCCCTGCGCGGTGAGCATGGCCATCGGGTAGTCGATCGCGGTCTGGCCGCCCACGGCGGACTTGACCATGACGGTCGTGCGCATCACCGCGTCCGAGATGTTGAAGCCGGCGGCCACCTGGAGCTTATGAAGGAGGACGTTGCCCCAGGTGATGGCACCGCCGAAGGGGATCGGGCTCTGTCCCTCGGGGCGCTCCACGGCGGCGCCGATGTTGTGGAACAGGTGCGCCTCGTGGCCCGTGACGGCCTTCACGCCGGGGTCGATGAAGCCGTCGATGGCCCCCGCGTAGGTCATGATGCCTTCGATCTCGGCGCCGACCGTGGCAAGGCCGAAGAAGGTCTTGAGGTTCGCCTTCCAGAACTCCCAGGACACGGAGGCGAGCAGGACGGCCTTGGCCATCTCGCCCGCGTGCATTTTCGCCAGCGGCGCGTTGTCGCGCATCTTCGCGATGCGTTCGCGCGCGGACGCCGGGAAGGTGAGCAAGGTCGACAGGATCAAGGTGTTGAGCAGCGGACCGAGGATCAGGTCCTTGGCGAGCGCCGTCACCGCGGCCGCGACGACCGGCGCCAGCCACGCGCCCACGAAGGGCACGGCGGCGACCGCCACGGGCAGGCCGTTGAACACGGCGACGATGGCGGGTCCGAGAACGGGGATCGAGGTCAGCGCGAAGGACAGCGGCAGGACCGGCGCGAACGCGCCCAAGAGGCCCATCGCGATCGCGCTCATGACCGCCAAGGTCAGGCGGCGCGCGATGAAATTCGTCAAAGGGGCGCCGACAGGCACGATGAACCAGCGGTTGACCGCGCGGAAGTACTTGTTGGCCTTCAGACCGGCGAACATCCCCGCGCCGCCGAACGCGTCCTTGCGCATCGCGACCTCGAGCCACTGCTCGGCGAACTTCTCCTTGCCCGCCAGCGCCAGGAAGTCCTCGCCCGAGTGGCGGAACTCGAAGGAGATCGCCTGGCGGAAGTAGCCGAAGATGAACATGTCGAACAGGTGGTACGGGAAGCGCACCGCCGCACCCATGAAGTGCTTGTGCACCTCGCTGACGCGAAGAAGGGTTCCCTTCCAGCCTTCGGGGTAGGTCTTGTTCGCGAGCTTGCGGAAGCTGCCCCACCCGTTGTACTTGTGCGAGTCGAGGCGCTTGAACTGGTCGCGGTTGGCGCTCTGAAGGCGGTCGTAAACCGCGATCCACGACTGCAACGAGCTGTGCTCATCCAGGCGGTACTTGGTCCCGAGCTCGCGCACCCGCTCGGGCTTGATGTTGAACTGGCGGGAGATCTGGTCGACGACCTGTTCGATTGAGTCGATCTTGATCAGCGGCTTGAGCGTGGGATCGTGGCGCACGCCTTTGACGGTCCGGAAGCCGAAGAAGTTCTCGTGGAGGAAGTTGGGCGGGCCTTTGGGAGCGTCGGGGAAGGAGGGCTCGGTCTTCGGCGGCTCGGGCTTCGGGATCTCGGGGGCCGGCTCGGCGGGAGGCGCGGGCGGAATCGTCTCGGGCGGCTTCGTCTCCGGAGGGCCGCGTTGATCAGGGATGGAGGGCTCGGGGGTCGGGACGACGGGTGCCGCGACGGCCGCGACCGCCGTGCCCCGGCCGCGGCTGTCGAGGAACGACCACGCGGCGTCGCCCTTCCAGGTCGGGGTCAGTTCCAGGCGCTGCGGCTTGAGCCCGGGCTTGGAGGCTTTCAGCGCGGCGTAGGCGGCCGCGACGGAGGAGGCCTTCTCCAAGCGAGAGTCGTAGAGGGTCGCAATTCGACGAGCGCCCGGGCGCAGGCGCTTGGTCTGGATGCGCTTCGTCCAGACCGTCAGCTCGGTGCGGCTCTTGTCGGAGCGGAACACGAAAATCCAATGCGAGCGCGGATCGTCGAGATTGATGGCGACCTTCACGAGGCGAGCGTCGGGGCTGATCGCGCGCGCGCGCGCCTGCGCCTCGGCCTTGAGCGCCATTAAGGACTTGCCGTCAGCACCCTGCGCGTCCTCGGGCAGATTCGCGAAGCTCTTGGGCGGCTTGGCGCCTTCG
>JAYTIP010000197.1:0-5140 GCA_043731745.1 Elusimicrobiota bacterium
TAAATTTCATGGACGAAATTCTAACACATTACCCCAACATTCGCGTCACAGGCCCTCGCCGGCCAAATTCGCCTTTTATTAAGGAGGCTGGACATCTCCGGCGTCAATGAGGGACAATCGTCCCCATGCTCCGCCGCTTTCTTTCGCGCTCGGTATCGTGGACGGTGCCTCTCGCCGTCCTCGCGGGGCTCACCGCCGTGCGCCTGTGGAGCGGCTCGTGGGTCGAGGGCGTCCAGCACCGCGCCTTCGACGCCTTCCTTAACCTCGCGCCGCGTCCGTATGTGGACGCGGGCGTGCGCGTCGTCGATATCGACGAGGAGTCCTTGGCCCGCCTCGGCCAGTGGCCGTGGCCCCGAACCCTCGTCGCCAAGCTCGCCCGGCGGCTCTCCGAACGCGGCGCCGCCGTCGTCGCCTTCGACGCGGTGTTCCCCGAGGCCGACCGGACCTCCCCCGAACGCGTCGTCGAGTCCTGGCCGGACTCCCCGGGCCTCAAGGAAGTCAAGGCGCGCCTGGCCGCGATGAAGTCCGAGAGCCACGACGAAATACTCGCCCGCGAACTGCGGCGTACGCCCTCGGTCCTCGCCTTCGCTCCGACGGCCGAGAAGCGCCCCCGCCTGCCCGAGCAGAAGGCTGGCTTCGGCTTTTCCGGAACGGTCGCGACCCCGACCCAGGACGCCGACGGAAACCTCGTCTATGAGACCGAGGACAAGGACAACCCTCTGCACTTCGTCCAGCACTACCCGGGCGCGACCTCCAACCTCCCGGTGCTCGAGAAGGCGACCCACGGCCTGGGCAGCATGGGCTTCGTGGGCGAGCACGACGGCCTCATCCGCCGCGCCCCGCTCCTGTTCCTGTTCGGCGACAAGATCTACCCCGGCTTGTCGGTCGAGGCGCTGCGCGTCGCCCAAGGTGCGACGAATTTCATGGTCAAACTCGGCGGCACCAGCGGCTCGACCTGGCTCGAGCAGATGATCGACGAGAACGCCGGCATCACCAAGATCAAGATCGGCCGCTACATCGTGCCCACCGACGGCAGCGGACGCCTGTGGGTGTACTACACCAAGGAGCGAGGACCCCGCACCTTGCCCGCCTGGAAGGTCATGGACCCCAAGGCGCCGATCGCGGGACTCAAGGACGCGATCGTCTTCATCGGCACCAGCGCGCAGGGCCTGCGCGACCTGCGCGCCACTCCCATCGATCCCGCGCTCGACGGCGTGCAGGTCCACGCCAACATCACCGAGCAGATCCTGCTCGGTCAATACCTCAAGCGCCCCGGCCGCGCGGCGCGCGTCGAGCTGATCGTGACCTTGGCGGCCTCGCTTCTGCTCCTGGCTTTGATGGTGCGACTCGGCGCCGCCTGGTCGTCGCCCATCGGCCTGGGCATGGTCGTCGCGTCGGTTTGGGTCTCGTGGCACGCCTATGTCGCCTGGCATCTCCTACTCGACCCCGTCTTTCCGGTCGCGGGATTTGCCAGCGTGTACGCCTCCTTCGTCGCCGTCGGCTACATCCAAAGCGAAAAGAGCCGGCGCATGATCACCGACACCTTCGGCCGCTACCTCTCGCCCAAAGTCGTCGAGAAACTCGCCGAGAACCCCGGCGCGGTCCAGCTCGGCGGCGAGACGCGCGAGATGACCTTCCACTTCTGCGATGTGCGCGGGTTCACCACGATCTCGGAGAAGTTCGACCCGCACGGCCTGACCGTCTTCATCAACAATTTTTTGACGCCGATGACCGAGATCATCCTTCAGCACGACGGCACCATCGACAAGTACATGGGCGACTGCATCATGGCGTTCTGGAACGCCCCGATGAACGTCCCCAACCACGCGAAGCGGGCCTGCGAGGCCGCGCTCAAGATGCACGCGCGGCTCGACGCGCTCAACGAGCAGTGGCAAGCGGACGCGAAGGCGAAGGGCATCGACCTTCCGCGCATCGAGATCGGCACGGGCCTCAACACCGGCCCCTGCGTCGTCGGCAACATGGGTTCGACGCTTCGCGTCGACTACACCGTCTTAGGCGACGACGTGAACCTCGCCTCGCGCCTCGAGGGCCAGTCGAAGTCCTACGGCGTCAAGATCGTGATCGGCCCCGTCACGCGCGAGCAGGCCTCCGACTTCGCCGCCATCGAGCTCGACCTGATCAAGGTCAAGGGCAAGACCAAGCCCGTCAACATCTACGCACTGCTCGGCACCCCGGAGGAGGCGAAGGCCCCCGCATTCCTCGAATTCTCGGCCAAGCACTCCGAGTTCCTCACCGTCTACCGCGCCGCAAAGTTCGACGCGGCCCGCGAGCTCATGGCCGAGGCCCTCAAGCTGGGCTCGCCCTGGCACCTCGACAAGCTGTACCACCTTTACGAAGAACGCCTCGACGCATTTAAGATCCAGCCGCCGCCAGGCGGCTGGGACGGCGTTTTCACCGCGACTTCGAAGTAGGTTGGTGTCAGGCCTCCCGCTTTAACTTATCTACGCGTCGTCAGCGGAGAAGTTAAAGCGGGAGGCCTGACACCAGTTATCCCCAGGTTATCCACACTGTGGATAACCCTTACCCAAAGGACCTATGCGACATAGGACTTGCGGCCTAGAAATATGTTATATGGTTTTTGACGCAAACGCCGCGAGGGGTCGCGGCGTGCCGCAACGGAGGTATTATGGTTCGAGGCATTAAGGCGGGGCTCCTGGTCCTGTCGCTCCTGTCGTTGTCGTCGTCCGCGTTCGCCGAAAGACGCATCGTCGTCTTCCAGCCGGGCACGAGCCCGGCGCAGCGCGTCGCCCTGGTCAAAACCGCGGGCGGCATCGTGGTCCGTGAGCTTCCGCTGATCAACGCGGTCGTCATCGACCACCCGACCCAAGTCAGCATCGCGGAGAACAAGCTCCGCGCGCTGTCGGAGGTCAAGCGGGTCGATCAGGACCCGAAGATCAACTGGCTCGCCATGGCCGACGCGCCCGGAGTCGATTTCGCCGTGCCGAGCATGGCCGGCCTACTCAAGGATGTGGAGGCTTTGAAGAAGAAGCCCCGCACCGTCGACCCGACTCCCGCGCCGAACGCTCCCGCCGGACAGGAGATTCCCTGGGGCATCGCGCGCGTGAAGGCGCCGGCCGCCTGGGCAACTTCTCGCGGCAAAGGGGTCAAGCTCGTCGTCATCGACACGGGCATCGACATGACCCACCCGGAGCTCTCCGGCATCATTAAGGGAGGCTGGAACGCCATCTCGACCGCGGCGACCTTCAACGACGACAACGGCCACGGCACGCACTGCTCGGGCACGATCGCCGCGAAAGACGACGACCAAGGCGTGGTCGGCGTCGCGCCTCAGATCGATCTGTACGGCGTGAAGGTTCTCGACGCCAACGGCTCCGGCACCTTCGACGACGTGATCGCCGGCATGCTGTGGGCCGTCGAGAACAAGATGGAGGTCGCGAGCATGAGCTTGGGCGCGGGCTCCGGCAACCAGGCCCTCGCGGACGCCGTCGAGGCGATGCGCAAGGGCGGCGTGATCCTGATCGCGGCCGCCGGCAACTCCGGCGGCTCGGTGGGCTTTCCCGCCGCGTACCCCGGAGCCATCGCCGTGGCGGCCTCGGACAAGACCGACAAGCTCGCCTCGTTCTCAAGCCGCGGTCCGCAGGTCGCGGTCATCGCCCCGGGCGTGGACGTCAAGTCCACCTACATGGGCGGCGGCTACGACACCTTGTCGGGCACCTCGATGGCCACGCCGCACGTGGCCGGTCTGACGGCGCTCTACGTCGCGACGCACAAGGGTGCGACGCCCGAGCAGGCGCGCGCGGCGCTGTCGGCCGCGTCGACCAAGATTCCGGGCATCCCGGACGTCGGTCAGGGCGCCGGCTTGCCCAGCGCGGTCAAGCTCGTTCGCTGATCCTTTCATAGGCGCCCCCTTCGCCCGAGCGGCGAAGGGGGCGTTTTATTTTCTATGATCGTTGGCGTCATGGATCGACTCACGCGCCAGGTCATCTCAATCGTGCTCGTTCTCGCGGCCGCCGCGGGCTCCTTCGTCTTCGCGCGCGGCTCGCGCCGGCCCTTCTCCTCGGCCGCACCCGACTACCGCAAGCTCGGCCCCGCGGACGCGAAGGTGACCATCGTCGAGTTCTCCGATTTCGAGTGCCCGGCCTGCCGCGTCGCCGAGCCGCCGATGCGCGCGTTGCTCAAGCTCTATGAGGGCAAGGTGCGCCTCGTCTTCAAGCACTTCCCGCTCGAACGCATGCACCACCACGCGCGCGCCGGCGCCATCGCCGCGGAGTGTGCGGGCCGCCAGGGAAAGTTCTGGGAGTTCCACCACGAGCTTTACGACCACCAGGAAGAATGGACGGGCGACAAGGAGGCGGAGCGCCTCGCCGCCTACGCCAAGAAGACCGGCCTCGAGGCCGCCGCCTGGCAGGCGTGCCGCCAGGACCCGGCGGTCAACGCCGCCGTGAGCTCCGACTACCAGGACGGCTTCAGCGCCTGGGTGGGCTCGACTCCGACCTTCTTCATCAACGGCAAGCGCTTCGTCGGCGCGCTGCAGCTCTCCGAGCGCGGCACGCCGTGGGTCGACAAGGAGCTGAAGAAATGACCTCCCGCCCCCTCCCCCCTTCTCTCGGTCTCGCCGCGCGCGTGCTCGTCGGCGCCGTCCTCGTCTACGCGGGCGCCACGAAAGCCGCGGGCCCCGCCGAGGAGTTCGCCATCGTCATCGGCTCCTACGACCTCCTGCCGCGCGATATGGTGCTCACGGCCGCGACCTTTCTGCCCTGGGTCGAGATCGTGCTCGGCTGGGCGTTGATTCTGGGCATGCGCCAGCGCCTCGCCGCCGCCGCCTCGGGGGCCTTGTTCGCCTGCTTCCTGCTGGCGCTCGCCATGGTCAAGCTCAAGGGCATCGAACTCCCCAACTGCGGCTGCTTCGGCGACGCCGTGCACTTCACCCCGGTCCAGGCCCTGCTCTTCGACTCGGTGCTGACGACCTGTTGCTGGCTGGCCTTTCAATCGGCGCCCGCGCCCCTGAGCCTGGACAGCTGGACCGAAGGCGGCTATACTCCCCCCAATGGCAAGCGATAAAAAGCGCGTTCTCGCCGTCGACGACGACGCGTCCGTCTGCGAATTTTACGACCAGGCCCTGCGCCTGAGCGGCTACGACGTCGAGTGCGCCTTCAGC
>JAYTIP010000198.1:0-9690 GCA_043731745.1 Elusimicrobiota bacterium
CATCCACGGCAATCGCGTGACCGTCTTGGGAGAATTGACCTACGGCACGCCCTCCGACGCTCAGCAAGTGCTGTTCCAATACAAGCTCGCGACTTCGACCTCGTGGCTCGACATGGCGGGGGCCGACCTCAACCACGCCAATCCCGATTTCTCCTTCCCGTATTTCATCCACGCGGACGCCGGCTCGATCCCGCCCGGCGACTACGACCTGCGCGCCGTCGCCTATGACCGGTCGGGAGTGCCGGACTCGGCGCCGCCCGCCGTGCGCGTGACGGTCGTCGCCGCGGCGTCGAACGCCGACATCGACGAGAACGACGTCGCCGGGGAAATCAAGAAGAACCAGACGATCAACAACACGGTGACGAGCGTCGTTGACGCCGCGGGTGAAGGAGCCGCGGACCCTTCCGTGCGTGTCAGCATTCCGCCCGGAGCCGTCAACATCGCCACGGCGACGGTCTCCGTAACGGCGAACCCGGCGATCACGACCGCCGCGCCCTCCGGCATGTCGCTCGTCGGCTCCGCGATCAAGATCGATCTGTCGAACGGTCAGTCTGCGCTGAACGGAACCGCCGCGATCTCGCTCACCTATCCGAATAGCGTCCGCTTCCCGTCCTTGCTTCAAATCTATTATCTCAACGAGGCCACCGGCCAGTGGTCGCGCGACTTCACCTCCACGGTCGACACCGCTTCGCGCACGGTGTCGGGAAACACCCCGCACTTCTCCACCTTCGCTTTGCTCCTGGGCTCGGCTTTCGCGGCGAACCTCGACTCGGTCCAAGTCTACCCCGTGCCCTTCAAGCCCAACGGCGGCAACGCGGACGAAGGCGTCCCCTTCAACGCCGGCAACCCCAACTCCGGGATCATTTTCGCCAACCTTGCGATGGGCTCGGAGATCAAGATTTTCACGCTGACGGGCCGCCAGGTGGCGAGCCTCGACAACGCTCCGATCACGGGCACCCTGCGCTGGGACGCGCGAAATCAGGACGGGCGCGACGTCGCCTCGGGCGCGTATTTCGCCGTCATCAAGGCCGCGGGTCAGAAAACCGTGGTCAAGAAGCTGGTGATCATCCGATGAGGATCGCCCTCGCGTCGGCGACGCTGTGCGCGGCCCTTCTGGCCGCTGCCTCCGCGCGCGCCCAGTCGGCCGCGGGCGCCGACGCCTTCGACTTCCTGCGCTTGGACGCGGGCGCTCGCGCGGTCGGCATGGGCGGTGCCTACACCGCGCTCGCGACCGATGCCAACGCGCTTCTCTATAACCCGGCCGGCCTCGCGCGCCTGCGCTCGAGCGAGGCGACCTTCATGCACAATCAGTACGCCCAGGGCATCGGCCAGCAGTACCTGGCCGTCGGCCTTAAGAACGGAATCGGCGCCCAGTTCAACTACGCGAGCCTGGGCGACGTGCCGCGCACGACGATCTCCGATCCCTCGGGCAGCGGCGGACGACTCAACGTCAGCGACACCTCGCTCGGCCTCGGCTACGGCAAGGAATTCACGCCCGACCTCGCGGCCGGCGCCGGGCTCAAGTACATCAGCGAGTCCTTGGGCGACGCGACGGCCAACGGCTACGCTCTCGATGTCGGCGGGCTGTACCGTATGCCGGACATGAAGGGGCTGACCTTCGGCGCCTCGTTGCTCAACCTCGGGCCCGCGGTGAAGTTCCAGTCGTCGAGCGAAAAGCTGCCCACCACGCTTCGCCTGGGCACCGCCTACGCGATGAAGCTGCCGGGCAACGATGTGACCTTGGCCTTTGACCTCACCAAGGGCGTGCTCGACAAGGTGCGCATGGGCCTGGGTGCCGAGACCGTGGTACAGGAAAAGTTCGCGGTCCGCGCGGGCTTCACCACGCGCCAGGACGCGGGCGTGGGGCTGTCCTTCGGCCTCGGCTGGGCGGGTCCGAAGATCAGCGCCGACTACGCGTTCGTGCCGATGGGCGACCTGGGCACGGCCCACCGCATCAGCTTCACCTTGCGCTGGGGCCGGATCGACGACCCCGCGCAGGCCAAGGCGCCCGAAGAGGGGAGCCCCGAGGCGCGCCTGGCGCAGGCGCAGGCCGCGATGGACCGCGGTGATTATGTGGCCGCGCGCTCGTACCTGATGGTCGGTCTTCGTCAGTTGGCCAAGGGCGACCGGCGCCGCGTGCGCTTCCAGGAGCGGCTCGGCTCGATCCTGCTGATCCAGAAGGACTTCCGCGGCGCGGCCATGGCGTACGCCGAGGGCGTCAATCAGGCGTTCGCGGACGGCTACTCCGACGAGTCCGTGGCCGACTCCTACATCGGCATCGGCATGTGCTTCACGGCGGGGAAGAACTACCCGGACGCGCAGCGCGCGTTCCAGAAGGGGCTGGCGCTCGGGCCCTCGCCGAAGGCTCTCGAGACGGCGCACGCGAAGCTCAAGGCGCTGAAGGACTTGCCGACGGACTAAGCGGCGACGGAGTCGGGGAGGTCGAGGTACTGCCCGGTGTGCGAGGCCTTCACCTTCGCGACGTCGCGCGGCCGCCCGGCCGCGATCAGCTCGCCGCCCTTGTCGCCGCCCTCGGGCCCGAGATCGATGAGCCAGTCCGCGGAGCGCATCACGTCGGTGTTGTGCTCGATGACGAGCACGGTGTTGCCCTGGTCGGTCAGGCGGTGCAGGACTTCGAGGAGTTTGGCCACATCGGCGAAGTGCAGGCCCGTCGTGGGTTCATCAAGGACGTAGAGCGTGCGTCCGGTGCCGCGCCGGGAGAGCTCGGTCGCGAGCTTGACGCGTTGCGCCTCGCCGCCCGACAAGGTCGTCGCCGACTGGCCGAGGCCCACGTAGCCCAGGCCGACGTCCTCGAGCGTCTTGAGCACGCGCGTCATCTTGGTGTAGGTGCCGAGGAACACGCGCGCCTCGCTGACCGTCATCGCGAGGACCTCGGCGATGTTCTTGCCCTTATAACGGACGGCGAGCGTCTCCTCGTTGAAGCGCTGGCCTTTGCACTCGTCGCATTGAACGTAGACGTCGGGCAGGAACTGCATGGAGATCTGCAGCATGCCGTCGCCTTCGCAGTTCTCGCACCGTCCGCCTTTGACGTTGAACGAAAAACGGCCGGGCTTGTAGCCGCGGGCCTTGGCGGCGGGGAGCATGGCGAAGAGATCGCGCACCGGCCCCCAGAGCCCGGTGTAGGTCGCGGGGTTGGAGCGCGGGGTCCGGCCGATCGGCGTCTGGTCGACGAGAATGATCTTGTCTAAATTCTCGGCCCCGGAGATCGATTTGAATTTGCCGGGCTCGTCCTTCGCGCCGTTAAGTTCCTTGGCCAGGAATTTATAAATGATCTCATGCACCAAGGTCGACTTACCGGAGCCCGACACGCCGGTCACGCAGGTGAAAGTCCCGAGCGGCACGTCCACGTCCGTGTTCTTTAGGTTGAACTGTCGCGCGCCGCGCACCTTGAGCCAGCCTTTGGGAGGACGGCTCTTGGAAACGGGGGGACGAAGCCCCTCGCCGCGCAGGTACGAGCCGGTCGCGGACTCCTTCGATTTCAGGATGTCGCCGATCTTACCTTCGGCCACGATCTTGCCGCCGTGAACGCCCGCGCCGGGGCCGAGGTCCACGATCCAGTCGGCCGACCTTATCGTCTCCTCGTCGTGCTCGACCACGATCAAGGTGTTGCCCAGGTCGCGCAGCCGGCGGAGCGTGGTGAGGAGGCGCGTGTTATCGCGCGGATGGAGACCGATCGAGGGTTCGTCTAAAACATACATCACGCCCGTTAGACCAGATCAATCTGAGTGGCGAGATGTATGCGCTGCGCCTCGCCGCCGGCGAGCGTCTCCGAGGCGCGGTCGAGCGTCAGGTAGTCGAGGCCGACGGCGGACAGGAAGTCGATGCGGGAGACGATCTCTTTCAACACCTGCTTGGCGATCGTCTTCTCGGTGTCGCTCAAGGCGAGTTCTTTAAAAAACGCACGAGCGTTTTCAACGGACATCTTAACGATCTTGTCGATGCCGAGCCCGCCGATCCTCACAGCCAGGGCCTCGGCCTTAAGGCGGGCGCCATGACATGTCGGGCACAGCGCGCGGCCCATGAAGCGCTCGGCGATGGCGCCTTTGACGAAGTCCGACTCGCTCTCTTTGATCCGGCGCTCGAGATTTTTGACGACGCCTTCGAAATCCTGAGGATTCTTCGCCCAGGACGGCGTGTAGGTCCCGCCGCCGCGAAGGATGATCTCCTGCTGCTTCTCGCTCAGCTTGTTCCAGGGCTTATCCATCGGGATCGAGAACTGCTCGCAGATCTGCTCGAGGATCTCGGTGTAGTAGCCCGACCAGGACCGCTTCCAGCGGTTGGTGCGCGTGGTCACGGGGTCTGCCCAGGCGATGATCGCGCCCTCTTCGAGCGACTTGGACGGATCGGGAATGATGCGATCGACGTCGACGCTGGTCTGCACGCCGAGGCCGTCGCAGGTGGCGCAGGCGCCGTACGGCGAGTTGAACGAGAACAGGCGCGGCTCGATTTCGGGCAGGCTCAGGCCGCACTTGGGGCAGGCGTGGTGCTCCGAGTGCAGCGTGCCGGCCGCGGAGTCGTTCGTCGGCTCGACGCGCACCAGACCGCGAGACTCCTTCAGGGCGATCTCGATGGAGTCGTTGAGGCGCTGCTTCTCTTCGGCCGAGACCTTGAGCTTGTCGACGAACAGCTCGATCGTCTGCTTCTTGTAGCGGTCGAGTTTGGGAGGGGAGGCCAGATCGTGCGTCTGGCCGTTGGTGCGCGCGGTCACGAAGCCGGAGCGCTGAAGGCGCTTGTAGAGGTCCTCATACAAGCCGGGCCGCGCCTGGACGAGCGGCGCGTAGATCGAAATCGACTGGCCGGACCGGGTCCGGATGATCTCGTTGACGATCGCCTGGGCCGACTGCTTCTTGATGCGGGAGCCGCAATTCGGGCAGTGGGGCTGGCCGACGCGCGCGTACAGCAGGCGCAGGTAGTCGTAGATTTCGGTGACGGTCGCGACCGTCGAGCGCGGGTTGTGGGACGGGTTGCGCTGCTCGATGGCGATGGCGGGGGAAAGTCCTTCGATCAAGTCCACGTCGGGCTTGTCCATCAATTCCAGGAATTGTCTGGCGTACGCGGACAACGATTCGACGTAGCGGCGCTGGCCTTCGGCGTAGAGCGTGTCGAACGCGAGGGAGGATTTGCCCGAGCCCGACAGGCCGGTGAACACGACGATCTTGCCTCGCGGGATGTTCAGCGAGACGTTTTTGAGGTTGTGCTGGCGGGCGCCGACGACCTTGATCACGTCCATGAGATGCAGTATAGCATTTTGGGCATATCGAACAAGTGTACGGGATGGAACTTTTTTGAGTCTCAATCGTCTGTTTGGTAGGTGCTTGGGATGCTGGCCGGATTACTACTGATAATCACTGTTTCCTGGAAACAGTTGGCAAAGGAGGAATATGAGTGAAATTGAGAAAGCCGGAACCGACTGTTCCGCGTTAAGCGACGCCGATCTTCTTCGGGAAACGCGCTACCTCGCGGAAAGGGCCCGTCACAACGAGATTCACCTTCTCTCCCATTTAGCGGAGCTTGATTCGCGCAGGCTCTGTCTCGAAGAGGGATTCAGATCACTTTACGAGTACTGCACTTTGTCGCTCGGATTCGAGGAGGGGGAAGCCTACAGGCGCATACGCGTCGCCAGAGTGATTCGCGGTTTCCCTGAAGCGAAAGCCGCGCTCGAGCAAAAGAAGGTGAACGCATCTCATTTGGTCGTGCTATCTCCCTGGCTCGAGCCAGGCAATGTTAAAGAGTGGCTTGAAGCCGCACACGGCAAAACTCGACGCGAGCTGGAGTCGTTGGTCGCGATCCGGTATCCGCAGGCGCCGCAACCGGATTTCGTCCGAAATCTTCCCGCGCAGTCCTCGCTCGTAAGCGCCGCGCCTCCGATGTCGCTTGAAATCGGCGAGCCCGCGGCAAGGCACGATAACCAGCCAGGACCAGGGCTTGGTCCAACGCCCGTGCCCGCGCAGGCTCCCCTTGATGGAGGCCCGCCCCAAATGATCCCTATCACGACCGACCGCGTTCGCGTCGGGTTCGATGCTGCATCGGCCCTTGCGCAGATGATTGAACGCATGCGCCAGCTTCTGCGCCACAAATATCCGGAAGGCCGCCTCGAGGATCTGATCCGTGAAGCCGTCTCGGACTACCTCGACCGAAAGGATCCCGACCGCAAGCTCGAGCTCAAAGCCGCAAAATCGACGTCCGCAGCGCCGACCATCGGTTCGCTCGAGCCCGTGGACGGACGCCTGCCCACCCGATATATGCGTTCTTGGGCCACCGGCCGCTACATCCCGGCCAAGGTCAAATCGGCAGTCTGGGCCCGCGACAAGGGCAGCTGCGCCTGGCGCAACAAGGACGGAACCGCGTGCGGCTCAAAAGACTGGATCGAGTACGACCACATCACGCCTTACGCGCGGGGCGGACGCTCGGATGATCCCCGGAATTTGCGTCTGGTCTGTCGCCAACACAACCAGGCGGCCGCGCTGGCCGCCGGCTTCAGCGTCGGGCGGCCGGCTTCCTGATAATGGTGTCGCGGCGCCAGGCGCGTCGCGCCTTCGGGTAGTCGAGCGTGTAGTGCAGGCCGCGCGACTCCTTGCGCTTCATGGCGGACTTGATCACCATGGTGGCCACATCGGCGATGTTGCGCAGCTCGACGACATCGGGCGTGGGGAGGAAGTCCCAGTAGTACTCGGCGATCTCGCGATTGAGGATTTCGAGCCGGGCCAAGGCTCGGTCGAGGCGCTTGTTCGTGCGCACGATGCCGACGTAGTTCCACATGAGCTGGCGGATCTCGTCCCAGTTCTGGGAGATGACGACGGCCTCGTCGGAGGTGACGGCGCGGCCGGTGTTCCAAGGCGCGGCTTTAAAGACGGGGCCGTCGCGCAACGCCTGCGGCGAGGCGAGGTGCTCGGAGAGGCGGTGGGCGAAGACGCAACCCTCGAGAAGCGAGTTGGAGGCGAGGCGGTTGGCGCCGTGCAGGCCGGTGTGGGCGGTTTCACCGACCGCGTAGAGGCGCGAAACCGAGGTTCGGCCGCTCGCGTCGGTGTGCACGCCCCCGCAGAAAAAGTGCGCGGCCGGCACGACAGGAATAGGTTGCTCGGCCATGTCGATGCCGAATGAAAGCACTTTCGCGTAAATATTGGGAAAACGGGCCTTGAGAAAGCTCTTTTTGTGATGCGTCATGTCGAGGTACACGCACTCGTCGCCGGTGCGCTTGAGCTCGGCGTCGATGGCGCGCGCGACGATGTCGCGGGGGGCGAGCTCTTTGCGCCGGTCGTACCGTGACATGAAGCGGTCGCCGTTCTTGAGCAGGAGCTTGCCGCCCTCGCCGCGCAGGGCTTCCGAGAGCAAAAAGCTCTTGGCCTGCGGATGGTACAGGCAGGTGGGATGGAACTGCACGAACTCCATGTTCGCCATCGTGGCGCCGGCGCGCCAGGCCATCGCCATGCCGTCGCCGGTGGCGATGTCGGGGTTCGTCGTGTACAGGTAAACCTTTCCGGCGCCGCCCGTGGCCAGGACCGTGGCCTCGGCGGTGATGGGAGTGATCCTGCCGCTGGCGCGGTTCATGACGTAGGCGCCCCGGCAGGCGCCCGACTTGTCGAGCAGAAGATCGACGGCGAGCGCATTCTCGACCAAATCGATGTTCTTGTCGCGGCGCACCGAGGCCACGAGCGCGCGCTCGATCTCGCGGCCCGTGATGTCGCCGGCGTGCAGTATGCGGCGGTGGCTATGGCCCGCCTCGAGGCCGAGGTCGATCACGGACTCGCGCTCGGAGAAACGCACGCCGATGTCCTGGAGTTCTTGGACGCGCTGCGGCGCTTCCGAGACGGTCAGGCGCACGATCTTCTCGTCGCAGAGGCCCGCCCCCGCGATCAAGGTGTCGCGCACATGGGACTCGAAAGTGTCGAGCTCGCTGATGACCGCGGCGATGCCGCCCTGGGCGTAGTTGGTGTTCGACTCGGCGGCTTCCTTCTTCGTGACGAGAGTGACGCGTCCTAGGCGCGCCAGTTTGCGGGCGGTGAGCAGTCCCGCGATGCCGCTGCCGAGGACGAGATACGCCGGGCGAGAGGGGGAAGATTTGGACATTGAAAGGGCGGTTGCGGAGTGCTAGATTCTAACACATGATCCGCTCTTTCTCTGGCCGGACGCCGCGTCTGCACGCGTCGTCGTTCGTCCACGACTCCGCCGAGGTGATCGGCAAGGTGACGCTCGCCAAAGACGCCTCGGTTTTTCCCGGCTGCGTCCTGCGCGGCGACATCGACGAGATCAAGATCGGGGAGCGGAGCAACATTCAGGACATGACGGTGATTCACACCCGCAAGGGCTCTCCGACGATCGTCGGCAAGGAGGTCACCGTCGGACACCGCGCCGTCCTCCACGGCTGCCGCATCGGCGATCAGGTGCTGGTCGGGATGGGCGCCATCATCATGGAGGCGACCGTGGGCGCGCGCACCCTCGTGGGCGCCGGAGCCTTGATCCCCGCCGGAGCGAAGATCCCCGGGGGCGTCCTGGTCCTGGGCTCGCCCGCCAAGGTCGTGCGCAAGCTGCGGCCGGACGAGCTGCGCATGCTGGGCGAGAGCGCCCGCTCCTACGTGAAGCTCGCGCGCGCGCACACCGCGACCTCACGCGTCGTGTTCGGCCGCTGAGAATGAGCCTCGCCGCGGCCTTTATCGCGGGCGCGGTCATGGGTGGTCTCGCGGCGTGGTCTTATTATCAGCGCCGCTCGCGCCTGTTCGGCCGGCTGTTCTCCTTCGCGATGCACGAATTCAACACGCCGATCACCGCGGTCAACATGACCGTGCTGAACCTGCTCTCCGAGGTATTCGGCCCGCTGCCCGCGCCCCTCAAACCGTGGATCGAGATGACGCGCGAGCAGGTCGGGCGGCTCAACGGCCTCGTCGGCGAAATCCGCGACTTCGTGCACATGGAATTGCACGAGGATCTGCGCGTCGCCGACCTCGAGGTCACCGCGCAGGAGATCCTCAACGACGCCTTGGTGTCGATCCGCCAAGGCATGGAGCAGGCCGGCGTCGAATTCTCGGTGGTCGCGGCCAAGGACCTTCCGGCGTTGCGAACCGACCCCGACCGGGCGGCTCGCTGCCTCTCAAGCGTGCTTTTTCACGCGCGCAAGTTTCGCCAGTCGGGGCCCATCTCCCTCAAGGTCGACCGCACGCCCTCCGGCGCGTCTTTCGCCGTGGCCTACACGGGGCCGAGACTCAGCCCGGAGACGGCGGAGGAATGTCTCGAGCTTTATTACCCGGCGATCCACCGTAACGACCAAGTTCTGGGCGCCACCGGTCTCGGCCTCGGGCTCGTGCGCGCGGTCGCGCGCCTGATTGGGGGCGACCTCGACTTCCGCGTCGAAGAGACCGGGAAGACGCTCGCGACGCTCCATCTCTCGGGCGGAGCCGCATGACGCGCATCCTGATCGTCGAGGACGAACCCGCGATCGCGGACAACCTTTCGGCCCTGCTCTCGGCCAAGGGACACAAAACCGCCGTCTGCTACGAAGGCGCAGAGGGCGTGGCGCGCGCGCGCAAGGAGCCCTTCGACCTCGTCCTGCTCGATGTGATGCTGCCGCGTATGTCGGGCTTCGACGTGTGCAAGCTGCTGCGCGAAGACCCGAAGACGACCAAGATGAAGATCATCATGGTCACGGGCCTGGGCCGCATGGGGGACGTCGAAGAG
>JAYTIP010000199.1:0-4032 GCA_043731745.1 Elusimicrobiota bacterium
GCCGCGAAGGCCGCCGGCGCGGCCGCGCGCGCCACCGCCGAAAGTCTGCGCGGGGCCACCGCACGGACTATGGCCGCCCTCGAGGCCGCCCGTGGCTGAGCGGAAGGCCGACGCGCGCCTCGGCGCCGCCGCCGTTTTTGCCGCGACCGTCGCCGTCTTCCTCCCCGCCCTCAAGTATCCGTTCCTGAATTGGGACGACTATCCCAATGTCGCGGCCAACGACCTCCTGCGCTTCGACGCGGACGGCCTGCGCTTCATGTTCTTCGGCTCCAAGCTCGGCCACTGGCAGCCCGCGACCTGGCTGACCTTGGCGGCCGACCGCCTCATCTGGGGCGCCGCTCCCATGGGCTATCACCTCACCAATATTCTGATCCACGCCGCGGGCGCGGCCGTCCTGTTTCTTTTGGCCCGCCGTCTCAAGGTTCCCGCCGTGCTCGCCGCGCTGCTCTGGGCCCTGCATCCGTTGCGCGTCGAATCCGTCGCCTGGATCACCGAGCGGCGCGACGTGCTGTGCGGCCTGCTCTCCCTCGGCGCCGCGTACTCCTACTTGCGGGGCGCCGAGGAGAAGACTTGGCGCCGCCGCGCGCTTCTGCTCACCGCGCTCGCCATGACGGCCAAGGTCTTCGCCGTGGTCCTTCCCGCCGTCTGGCTGGTGCTGGATTGGCATATCGAAAAACGGCCCCGTTGGGCCGAGAAGCTCGAATATCTCCCCTTCGCCGCCGTCGCCCTCGGCGTCAACTTGGTCGCGCAGGCGGGCAGCGGCGCGGCGGTGTCCTTGTCGGCCTTCGGCGTTTCCTCGCGCCTGGCCCAATCCTTCTACAACCTCGTCTTTTACCCGTGGAAAACCTTGGCGCCGACGGGGCTGGCGCCGCTGTACGAGTACTCCGTCTTGCTCGAACCGTTTCGCTTCACCGTCGCCGCGGCCGTGGTTCTCACCGCTTTGCCCCTTCTGTGGCTTTACCGCCGCCGCGCCCCCGGACTCGTCGCGGCACTCCTGGCCTACGCGATCCTGCTTTTGCCCGCCTTGGGCCTGTTCAAGTCCGGGCGCATGACGGCCGCCGACCGCTGGTCGTACCTGCCCGCGATCCCGTTGTCCTTGTTCCTCGCGGGTGCGCTCGAACGCTTGCTGCCGGTCCGGGCGTATCGCGCGGCGGCGGCGGTCCTCCTTCTCGCGCTGGCGGTCGCCACGCGCTTCCAACTCCCGGTCTGGTCGAGTGACGAGGCTTTGTGGGAAAGAGCCGTCGACGCCTCCCCCATGAGCTATTTCGCCCTGGAACGCCTCGCCGACGCGGAAGCCGCCGCCGGCAAGCCCGGCCAGGCCGACGGACGCCGCGCCCACGCCCAGACCATGCGTCGGTTCACGGCTGCCTTGGCCGACCAGGTGAAATGATATAATCGTCGTTGTCGCCCAAAATCCTCGTTATACGGCTTTCCAGCCTCGGTGACGTCGTTTTAACCGGGCCGGTTTACAAGAGCCTGAAAGCCCATTGGCCCGACTGCCGGGTCACGGTCCTCGTCAAACCCCAGTTCGCGGCCGCCCTCAAGGGCCACCCGGGCGTGGACGAGGTCGTGGCTTTTACCGGCGTCTCGGACGCGCTGCGCCTCATCAAGGACCGCGGCTTCACCCATCTGCTGGACCTGCACGGCAACCTGCGTTCCTTCCTGATCCGGACTTTAGCCCGCGTGCCCAACACCGCGGCCTACCGCAAGGACGCCCTGGCCCGGCGCCTCTTCGTGGCGCTGCGCATCTCGAGCGCGGGGTTGCAACGGCACACCGTCGACCGCTATCACGACGCGCTGGCCGCCTGGGGCGTGCCTCGCGTCGAAGGCGCGCCGGGCTTCAAGAAGATTCTCGTGATGCAGACCGCGTTTCTCGGCGACAGCCTGCTGACGATCCCGCTGCTGCGCCGCCTCAAGGACATCCTACCGGGCGCGTCCGTGACCGTACTGACCTTGGCGAAAACGGCGGACATTTTTCGAGGTGATTGCGACGAGGTTCTGCTCGACGAAAAACGCGGCGTTCACGGCGGCTTGACCGGCCCTTGGAGAATCGCCGCCGAACTGAAAGCGCGCGACTTCGACTTGGCGATCATCCCGCACCGCTCCTTCCGTTCCGCTTTGATCGCCAAGCTCGCGGGTATTCCTCGCCGCGTCGGCTTCGACTCGAGCGCGGGCAGCTTCCTCCTCACGGACACGGTGCCGTTCTCGTGGCTCATGCACGACCTCGAGCGCAACCTATCGCTCACTCTCCCGCTCGGCGCGTTGGCGACAAAAGGCCAGTCCCGCTACGTCGCCCCGCCCGCGATCGGCGGGACATTGAGCGCGCTTCTCCCTTCCGGCCCTCTGGTCGGCGTACACCCCGGATCGGCTTGGGCGACCAAACGCTGGCTCCCGGAGCGCTTCGCCGAGTTGTGCGTGCGCCTCAAAGCCGACGGCTTCACGCCCGTGCTCGTCGGCGGACCTGACGACAAGGCTCTCGGCGCGCGTATCGCCAAAGACTGCGGCGCCCTCGATCTCGTCGGCAAAACCGACCTCGAGGAGCTCAAAGCGCTCATGGGACGCCTGTCGGCGTTCGTCACCAACGACTCGGGACCGATGCACCTGGCCGCGGCCGCGGGCGTTCCCGTCGTGGCGATCTTTGGCGCGACCACGCGGGAGCTCGGCTTCTTCCCCTACGGCCCCGGCCATCGCGTGATCGAAACCGACCTCGCGTGCCGCCCGTGCGGCCTGCACGGCGCACGCGAATGCCCCGAAGGTCATTTCCTCTGCATGCGCCTACTCACGGTGGACCAGGTTCACGCGGCGTGCCGAGATGTCTTGAAAGCGGGGGTTCCCGCTTGAACATTTTGCATATCGAAGACGAGCCCTGGGATTCGGGGATCGCGCATTACGCCGTGACCTTGGCCGCCGAGCAGTCTCGCCGCGGACATCGCGTGGAGTTCTGGGGACGCGCGGACTCCCCCGTGCTCGAGCAGGCACGCGCCGCGGGACTGCCCGTGCGAGGCTGGGCCGCAGGCGTTGCGGCCGTGTTGAATCTCCCCGAGCAGCGCCGCCGCGCCGCGGCTATGTCTCCGCGCGTGATCAACGCCCACACCGGCTCCTCACACGCCCTGGCGACGGCTCTCGCCTGGGGCCGCCCCTTCGGCGTTTTGCGAACGCGCGGCGACGCTCGTCCCGCGCGGGCCAACGCACTGACGCGCGCCGTGGCCGCGCGCACGGACGCTTTCATCGCGGCCAACACCGAACTCGCCGCGTCCATCAAGGCCTCGTTCCCGTCGGCCCGCGTGGCGCGCGTCGCCCAGGGCATCGAAGGCCCCGCGCACGCCACCTTCCTGCCCGCCGCTCCCGTCGTCGGCATGATCGCGCGCTTCGACAAGGTCAAAGGCCACGAGATCCTGCTCGACGCGATCGCCAAGCTGCGGGGAACGATCCCCGGCCTGAAGGCTCGCTGCGCGGGCGACGGTCGCCTGCTCGAGCGCCTGAGCTGGCAGCTCAAGCCCGCCGGCCTCGACAAGACGATCGAGTTCCCGGGCCGCGTCGCCGACAAGTGGGCTTTCCTCGCCGCCTGCCGCGTCGGCGTCGTGCCGTCCTTGGGCTCGGAGGCCGTCTCGCGCGCGACCCTCGAGTGGATGGCGTTGGGGCGGCCCGTCGTGGCCTCGCGCGTCGGCGGCCTGCCGGACCTCGTCGAGGACGGCGTCACCGGCTTACTCGTCGAGCCGGGAAACGCATCCGCTTTGGCGGACGCGCTCAAGACGATCCTGAGCGACTCCAAGCTCGCGGAAAACATGGGCCGCGCCGGCCGCGCGCGCTGGGAAGAGGCGTTCGGCCTGAACCGGTTTTACGAGGACACGCAGCGGGTTTACAATGAAGCCACGGCCCATCTTCCACTGTGACGCCGAGCCGGGCCTGCGCGGCGGGGAGCGACAGCTCCTCTACCTCGCGGCCGCCCTGCGCGCGCGCGGACGCGCCGGCGTGATCGGCGTGCGTCCCGGCGACGAGCTCGAGGCCGAAGCCCGCAGGCAGGGCTTTGAG
>JAYTIP010000200.1:0-12611 GCA_043731745.1 Elusimicrobiota bacterium
CCGCGCCGAAGAACCGGCGTGGCGCAAATCGCTCGACTCCCTGCGTCAACAAGCGGGAAAGTCCATTGAGACCGGGGCCTCCGTCGCGGGCGCCAAGCTCAGCGAAGACGAGATCGCGTCGGGCCTCAAGGAGGCCCTGAGCGTCGGCGTGAAGAAGTCCGTGGCGTCCCTCGGCAAGCCCGACGGCTTTCTAAAAGCCTCGGACGTGCGCATCCCGTTGCCCGACAAGCTCAAGTCGATGGAACGGTTGGCGCGAAAATTCGGCATGGGCCGCAAGGCCGACGAGTTCGAGGCCACGCTCAACCGCGCGGCGGAGACGGCCGTCGTCGAGGCCGCCGAGGTCTTCGCCGGCTCGCTTAAAAAAATGACGATCCAGGACGCGCGCGACATCCTCGGCGGAAGCGAGGACGCCGCGACGCGCTTCTTCGAGCGCACGGGCCGGGACACGCTGGCGGTGAAGTTCCTGCCGGTGGTTCACGCCGCGACCCGCAAGGTCGGCGTGACGCGGAGTTACGAGTCCTTTCGTAAGAGCGCCGGACCGCTCCTGAGCCTGACGCTAGGCGAACCGCCGAACCTCGACGCCTATGTGACCGAGAAGGCGATGGACGGGCTGTTCCTGCGGGTCGCCGCCGAGGAGAAGGAAATCCGCCGTGATCCCGCCGCGCGCGCGACGAACTTGCTCAAGAAGGTTTTCAGCGCCGCACCCTCGCCCCAGTAATGCCTGGCGCAGAATTGGAATCTCTGTTAACCTGGAGGCGTGGAAGATGACAAGCGGATTTATGTCGTCATCGCGCTGATCGCCGTCGCCGCCATCGGCGTCACCTTTACCGGCGGCGGCAAAAAAGCGATCCAGTCCGTCGGTTCCGGCTTTTCTTCCCGCTACTCTCCTTTCGGCTCCGCGCCCGCCGCCGAACCCGCTCCTGCGTCGTCGGTGCCCGCCGCCTCCGCGCCCTCTCACGAACTGGCGCCGCCCGAGCGCATGATGACGAACGCGATGACGCGGCAATTCGCCAATCCCACCTCCGGCGGCTCCTCGGGCGGCATCGCGCAGGCGCCCGAAGCGGCTTCGTCGGCGTCCCCCGTGCCGAACGCGCACCTCGGCGGCGGAGGGATGGGCTACAACGCGCCGAGCGCCGGACGAGCGCCTTCGGCGAGCAGCGGCGGATCAGGTTTCGGCGGACAACGCAGCGGCTCGCCCGGCGCGGCGAGCTCGCCTCGCGGCGGCTCTTCGGGTGTCGCAGGCGGCGGGGCCGGAGCGGGCGGGGCGGGCTCGTCGGGCGGGGGGCGGGGCTCGTCGCCGGGCGGCCCGACCGGTGCCGCGGCCAACGCGTCTTCCTCGTTCAACTCCGCCGCGCGCTCCAATGCGGCCGCGGGCGGCGCTTTAGGCCCCGGCGGCACGGCGGGGCGGCTCAGCGGCGAAGGACCCAAAGGCAGCGGGCCTCCCGGCGGACCGACTCCCGCGAAAAGTGAATTCGGCGATATCAAGGCTCCTAAGGCCGAAGGCAAGGAAATGGCTCAGAACGCCGGCAAGGAAGGAGGCGGAGGTGGTGGTGGGGGAGGCGGAGGCGGCGGAGGAGGCGGCGGCGCTTCGCCCGGCGGCGCTCCGGCGGCGAACACGAAGGACGAAAAGAAGGACGGAAGCGCGGCGTCTCCTGCGTCCAGCAGCTCGGGCGGCGGGAGCCCGGGGGGGACGGACGACACGCCCCCGCTCAACCCGATGGTCGGCTCGCCGTCGGTCGCCGAGGGGAAGCCGACCGGCGACAAGTTCAGAATCACCAAGAACAGCAACGCCTTCGCGGAAATCAAGGCGACTTCCGTCGGACCGAGCTGGGTCTCCGGCATCGCGGTCGACGACGACGGACACGGCGGCGGCGGTATGGGCGACCCGACGCATCAGAACAAGACCGCGCTCACTCATCAGGTCCCGGGCAAGCCCGAGGAAAGCCTCAATCCGCGCGAAATCCCGTTCATTGTGATCCCGGGTGACTTCCCGAAAGCCAAGTACGGCGTCCAACTCGGCGATTACGCCACCGTCACCTACGCCAACAAGAGCCTCTACGCGATTGTGGGCGACGTCGGCCCGAACGGAATCATCGGCGAAGGGTCCACCATTCTCGTCAAGAGTCTGGGCATCAACTCCCATCCCGTTACGGGCGGCCTGCAGAGCCCTCAGGTCAGCTACCTGATCGCGCCGGGAAGCGCCGATCCGCGCTCAGGCCTGCCGCGCACGGGTCAGGAAGTCCAGCGCCGCGGCCAGGCCGCCTTCGGGCGCTTGAACGCCGGCCTGCGCTGACCCGCCGCCGGGGGAAATGCTAAACTCGTCGTCCTCCCGTGGCGATCCTCCTCAGCTGTCAAAAACTAACCAAGAGCTTCGGCATCAGGCCGTTGTTCGAGAACCTGTCGTTCGGCCTGTTCGAGGGCGAGCGCGCGGGCCTCATCGGACCCAACGGCGCGGGCAAGTCCACCTTGCTTAAGATGCTCGCCGGCGTCGAGAGCGTCGAAGACGGCAAGATCGTCGCTCGGCGCGGCTTGCGCGTGGGCTACCTCGCCCAGCAGGACCGCTTCGAGGCCGTCGGCGAGGGCTGGACCGTGCGCGACGAGCTGAACCGCAATCTCCAGGGCCTCGGCCTCGAGGACTGGGAGATCGACATCCGCGTCGAGTCGGGCATGGAGCGATCGGGCTTCGCCGATCCTGATCAGCGCGTGGACAAGCTCTCCGGCGGCTGGCGCAAGCGACTGTCGATTTTGTCGCAAGTCCTGCGTGAACCGGACCTCCTTCTTCTCGACGAGCCTACCAACCACCTCGACCTCGAGGGCGTGCTGTGGCTCGAGCGCTTCATGTCGGGCGTGGACTTCGCGTGCCTGACGATCACCCACGACCGCAGCTTCCTGCAGCGCGTGTGCAACCGCGTCATCGAGCTCAATAAAAGGTACGAGGACGGACACTTCTCGAGCCAGGGAAACTACAGCGACTTTCTCGAGAAGCGCGCGGAGCTGTTCAGCCATCAGGAGACGCTCCAGCAGACCATGCAGAACACGGTCAAGGGCGAGATCGCGTGGCTGCGCAAGGGACCCAAGGCGCGCTCGACGAAGCAGCAGGCCCGCATCGACCGCGCGGGCGAGATGATCGAGGGCTTGGCCGAGCTCAAGTTCCGCAACGCGCAGACGCGCGCGACTCAAATCGACTTCGACGCGACCGAGCGCCAGAGCAAGTCCCTCGTGCGCATGACCGGTGTCGAGAAATCCATGGGCGGCCGCAAGCTGTTCGGCCCGCTCGACCTCATTTTATCGCCCGGCGACAAGGTCGGCCTGCTCGGCGAGAATGGGTCCGGAAAGTCGACCTTGCTCAAGATGATCACGGGCGCGCTGTCGCCCGACAAGGGCACGCTCAAGCGCGCCGACGACCTCAAGGTCGTGACCTTCGACCAGCACCGTGAGCAGCTCGACCTGACGAAGACGCTCAAGCGCTCGCTGTGCGAGGCGGGGGAGCACGTCGAGTTCAAAGGCTCGCGCATCCATGTGTACGGCTGGGCCGAGCGCTTCTTGTTCCGCACCGAGCAGCTCGAGTACCCGATGAGCCGCTTGTCGGGAGGCGAGCAGGCGCGCGTGCTCATCGCGCGGCTCATGCTCAAGCCCGCCGACATTCTCCTCTTAGACGAACCCACGAACGATCTCGATCTCCAGTCGCTCGAGGTTCTTGAGAACAGCATGATGGAGTTCCCGGGCGCGCTCGTGCTGGTGACCCACGACCGCTATCTGCTCGAGCGCGTCAGCCAGCGCATCATCGGACTCGACGGCAAGGGCAACGCGAACTTCTACGCCGACCTGTCCCAGTGGGAAGCCGCGCGCGAGGAATCGGATTCTTTGGGCGTCGCCCATCCCGTCGCCGCGGCCTCCGTTCCCGCGCCGCTGGCGCTCTCGCCCAAGGAGCGCAAGGAGCTCGAGAAAATGGAGGCGTCGATCAAGTCGGCGGAGAACGAGGTCGCCATGGCCCGCGCCGAGCTCGAGAATCCAGCCATCGCCACGGACGCGCCCGAGCTCATCAAGCGCCAGGCGCGCCTCGACGAGGCGCGCGGACGCGTCGAAGTCCTCTTCACCCGCTGGAACGAGCTCGAAGCTCGCCGCGGGGTGTGACCGTTTCGCCCTGTGAAGCCGACCATCGGTCGGTTATCCTAAACGCGTGAAGTTCCAATCCGTTTTCTTGTGCCTGTTGGCGGCTCTCGCCGCCTGTGCGGACACGGAGTCGAGCCGCGAAATTAGGCTTTTGCGCGCCGCGCGCAACGGGGAAACCAAGGCCGTGGCACGGCTGCTCGATCTCGGAGCCGACATCGAGACCCGCAACCCCGGCGACGGTTGGACGCCGCTGATGTGGGCTGCGGTGCGCGATCAGTCGGCGTGCGTGAAGCTGCTCATCAGCCGCGGCGCCAAGGTGGAGGCGCGCGATCGCCGCGGCCTGACCGCTTTGATGGCCGCGGCGCGCTGGGGTAAAAAGGACGGAGTGGCGGCCCTCCTCGAGGGCGGCGCGCGCGTCGGCGCGATCGACGACAACGGCTGGAACGCGCTGATGTGGGCGTCGTTTAAAGGTCAGTCCGACATGGCGGCTTTTCTAATCGCCCACGGCGCCAGCCTCGACGCTCGCGACCCCGACGGCCGCACCGCGCTCACGCTCGCGTCGATGAAGGCTCAGGCGAAGACGGTCGAGCTGCTGCGCGCGCGCGGCGCGCGTTAAGGCTTCTTTAAGTCGATGAAGGGGGTGGCCCCGCTCGTGACCTGCGGCAGCTGGCCGTTCCACTTGTCGACCGCGCGGTAATTGACGAGCGTCTGAGTTAAGGACGCCTGGAGCAGGCGGTTGGACTCGGCCTGCGCCTTCGCGCGCACGAGGATGGACTTGGCCTCGCCTTCGGCCTGAGCGACGGCGGCCTTGGCGAGGGTCTCCTGCTTTTGCAGCTCGTACTCGGCCTGCTGGGCCTGCTGCTGGGCGGCCATCTTCTGCTGCATCTGGTTTTCGATGGCGGGCGGCAGGTGAGACGCGCCCAGATTGACCTTGTCGAGCTCGAACCCCATCTTGCTCATCTCGCCCTGCAGGTTCTTCTCGATCGCGCTCTGCAGCTCGCCGCGTTTGGCCGAGATGATCTCGGACAAGGACATCTGCCCCGCCGCGTTCTGCGCGACGGTGATGATGGTGCGGCGGATGAAGGTGTTCTCGATGTCGCTGACCGGCGCGCCGCGGAACGAGCGGAACACATGCGCGGCCTTCTCCTCGGAGGTGTTGTAGGTCACGGAGATGTCCTGGCGGATGTGCTGGCCTTCCTTCGTCGGCAGGTCGATGGAGTCGTCGAGCGCGGAGGAGCCTTCGTCGGAGCGCATCACCATGGTGTAGGTGCGCAGCGCGGTCGGGTAGCTCTGCACGCGGGTGATCCAGGGCATGCGAAAGGCGATGCCTTGGCCCACGGTGCGCAACGAGCCCGACCAGATGTTGAAGATGACGCCCGTGTAGCCGGGGGCGATGATCGTGTAGGAGCTCAGCACGACGCTCAGCGCGAGCGCGGCGACGGCGAGCACTCCGGCGCGGCTTCCGAGCTTGGCGATGGATTCGGGGGACAGGTCGTTGTCGTGGGCCATTGATTACTCCTTGCGGTTCTTGACGGGGGGGACGATATCGGCGTCCAGGATGTCGGCCCTTTCCGGGGCGAGCAGCCTGAGAAGAACTCGTTCCATGCGGACTCTCAGGGGTTCGAGGAAACGGGCGATGAGCCACACGATCGCCGCGAGAACGACGAGTTCGGCCAATGAAGCGCCCATGGGCCGACGATAGCACATTGCGGCTCGGTAAAAGAACGGCAACGAAAAATCCTTTGTTTACAGGTAAAAAGTCGGCAAAGCCCCCTTGCCAAACGCCGGGGCCGGGCTTATACTGAGCGCATGACCGCCAAAGCGAAATCGGTGTTGGGCGTCCTCTCCGAAGCCGTCGAGACCGCCGCGGGCTACGCCCTCGTCGCGGTCGGGCTCTACGCCGTGATCTTCGTCGACATGACGGGCGGCGGTTCGCTGTGGAACAACATGCGCCACATCAAAGAAGATCAGGCGCTCGAGTCGCCGAATGCGACGCGCATCATCAAGGTCCCCGTCCAGGCCACCGAAGAGAAGCAGCACGAGGACCGCATCCTCGCCGTTTTCGACGAGCCCAATAAGTCCGGCGAGGTCGCCGCTTTGTATCCCACGCCCGAATCCACGCCCACGCGCCCGTCCGCCGCGATGACCGACACGCCGGCTGAGCCGACCGCGGGCAAGACCTGGAAGCGCTCGCTCAAAGGCGAGATGCGCACCTTCACCGTTTACGGCAAGGGGGAGCAGACTTCTGCCGCCTCATCGAAGGGCGGCGTTTCCACGCAGGCCGAGCCGACTCAGGTTCAGGCCGTGAG
Organism: Elusimicrobiota bacterium; assembly: GCA_043731745.1. Classification (GTDB taxonomy): domain Bacteria; phylum Elusimicrobiota; class Elusimicrobia; order UBA1565; family UBA9628; genus GWA2-66-18. The sequence goes on from JAYTIP010000200.1 coordinate 6,423, forward strand.
TGAGTCCGCCGCCGTCGCGGCCTCCGCGGCGCCGACCGCGTCGCGCCCGGGCATGGGCGGGCACCTGTCCCACGGGTCTCTCTCCGGCTCTGAAACCACGCGAAATATCCGCTAGCGCGGGTTACTTGGCGGGGGGGACGAACGGCGAGGCGAAGTCCTTGCCCGTCAACGCCACCGACTTCACCGAAACCGCCGGAAAGCGCAGACGGTCTTCCTTGTCCTTGGGAATGACCTCGATGTACGCCTCGCCCGTCATGGGCTCGAGCTCCCGGTTGAACAGGTAGCCCTCGAGCGTCTTGCCGTCGGTGAAGGTCACGGTGATGTGGCCCCGGAAATCAAAGGCCTCGTCGATCTGCGCGGCGACTTCTTTTGAAACGGTGGTCATGTGATTATCCCTTGATGGCGGCCGTCAGGCTCGCCACGACTGCGTCCCACTCTTTGTCCGCCGCGCCGCCCTGCGCGAAATCCGCGCGGCCGCCGGCGGAGCCGCCGTTCTGGGCGGCGAAAGCCTTCGCGATCTTGGCGGCGTCCACACCCTTGCCCGCGAGATCCGCGGTGGCCGCGAGTACGAAGCTCAGCTTGCCCTCGCCCGGCGCGGCCAGGAACACGAGCCCCGAGCCGACCTCGCCCTTGATCTTGTCGGAGAGGCCGCGCAGCGACTTCGGGTCCGCGCCGTCCAGGCGCTGAAGCACGAGCTTCACGCCGCCGATCTCCAACGTCTGCTTTCCGGCGTCCGCCTGGGCGGCGAGCTTCGCGGATTTAAGCTGACCGAGCTTGTTCTCGAGCGCCTTGGCGCCCTCGGAGGCGTCGGCCTTGCCGCCGAGCTTCACGATCTCAGCGACGAGCGCCGAGGCCTTCTCGCTCGCGTGCTTCTCGGCCTCGAGCTTTAAAGCATGCTGCGAAGCCGCATACTCTTCGACGGCCTTGCCCGCGATCGCCTCGATGCGGCGCACGCCGGAGGACGCGGAGGACTCCTTCACGATCTTAAACGCCAGAATCTCGGAGGTGTTGTCGACATGCGTGCCGCCGCACAGTTCAAGGGAGAAGCGGTCCTTTGGATCCTGCCAGGCCTTCGGGCCGATGAGCAGGAAGCGCGGGTCGGAGCCGTAGTCTTCGCCGAGAAGCGTGGTCGCTCCGAATTCCGCCACGCGCGAGACGGGATGAACCTGCGGCGCGACGGGATGCGCAGCTTTGATTTCGTCGTTCACGATGGATTCGATCTTCTTGAGCTCGTCGGGCGTGATCGCTTTCGAATGCGTGAAGTCAAAACGGAGTTTGTCGGGACCGACATAAGAGCCGGCCTGGCGAATCGATCCGCCGAGCACGCGCTTCAGCGCCTCGTTCATCAGATGGGTCGCGGTATGATGAGGTTTAATCCGTGCGCGGCGTTCTGAATCGACGCGCAAAATAACTTCCGTTCCCACAGGGAGCGTGGTCGATCCTTCCAGGAGATGCACAAAAATGTCGTTTTGTTTTTGGGTATCAAGGACCCGCGCGAGGACCGTCCGACCGTCGGCCGAAACAATGTCCCCCGTATCACCAACCTGGCCGCCGCCCTCGGCGTAGAAGCTCGTCTTATCAAAGGCGGCCATTCCCACCGCCGAGGCCACGACCGTGGCCTTGGTCTCGTTCGAGGTATACCCGACGAAGTCCGTTTTCGGCGCCGTGGACACGAGCGCCGTCAAATTCTTTTCTCCGGATCCCTTCCACGACGCGCGCGCCGTTTCGACGGCCTTCTCCGATGCGGTCTTAAACCCCGCCTCGTCGACGCTCACGCCGTTCTGTCCCGCGATCTCCTTCGTCATCTCGAGCGGGAACCCGAAAGTCTCGTACAGCCGGAACGCCGCCTCACCCGACAAGGTCTTCCCGGACTTTTCCAAGGCTTTCTTGAGCTCGCCCTCGCCCGCGTGAAGCGTCTCGAGGAACTTCGCCTCCTCCGTGCGCATCACCGCCTCGACTTGCTTCGAGGCGGCGCGCAACTCGGGGTAGCCCGGCGCGAAAATCTCGATCGCCTGCGGCACGAGCATGTGCAAAAACGGCCGGTCAAAGCCCATGAGCTGGCCGTACCGTGCCGCGCGCCGCACGAGCCGCCGCAGCACGTAGCCGCGCTCGACATTCGACGGAATGATGCCCTCGCTCATCAGCATGGTCGCCGCGCGCGCGTGGTCCGCGATGACTCTAAACCCAAGGGCGTGTTTCGGGTCCTTCGGGTCGGCCCCGATGATCTCCGCCGCCTTGCTCACGATCGGCGCGAACAAATCCGTGTGAAAGGGGGACTTGGTGCCCTGCGCGCAGAACGCGAGGCGCTCGAGGCCCATCCCGGTGTCGATGCACGGCCGCGCGAGCGGCTTCAAGCTCCCGTCGGGCTGGCGGTCGAAGCCGGTGAAGACGAGGTTCCAGATCTCGATGTAGCGGTCGCCGTCTCCGCCGACGAAGTCGTCCTTGCCCGAGGCGAACTCCGGGCCGAGGTCGTAGTAAATCTCCGAGCAGGGACCGCACGGACCCGTCGGCCCCATGTTCCAGAAGTTGGTGTCCTCGCCCAGGCGCACGGCGGGATTCGGGCAGCCGACTTTTCGCCAGAGCTCGACGGCTTCGTCGTCTTCTTTGAAAACGGTCGGGTACAGGCGCTTGGGGTCGAGGCCGCACTCCTTCGTCAGGAACTCCCACGCCCAGAACACGGCTTCGGCCTTGAAGTAATCGCCGAACGAGAAGTTGCCGAGCATCTCGAAGAAGGTCATGTGGCGCAAGGTCGTGCCGACGCGCTCGATGTCGGTGGTGCGGAAGCACTTCTGCGAGGAGGTGGCGCGCTTGAGGTCGGTCTTGAGCTGGAGGAAGTAGGGCTTGAACGGGACCATGCCGGCGGAGTTGAACATCAAGGTCGCGTCGCCTTGAGGGACGATGGGGGCGGAGGACTTGAGGGTGTGGCCGTTCTTGACGAAGAAATCGAGGTAGCCGGATCGGAGCTGGGAGCTGGTCTTCATGGTGTTCTCAAGGTGATTATAGCTAACCGCGCGAGTGTTATACTGTGGTTATCCCCAGCGCTTTCAGCGCTGAAGGCTTTGGGGATAACTTTGATGAATCTCCCCGGCTACGAGCAGTTCGACTTCTCCGAGGACGGAGTGACCAAGCCGGTCTACAAATCCGGTTCCGGTCCCGCCGTCGTCCTGATCCACGAGCTGCCCGGAATGGTCCCCGAGTGCGTCGAGCTCGGCCGCAAAATCGCGGCTGAAGGCTATACGGTGTACATGCCCCTGCTCTTCGGTGAGCCGATGGCGAACTACGGCGCACGGCCACTGTTGTGGCCGTGCGTCTGGAGAGAATTCTCCGTTTTGTCGTCGAAAGGCAAGAGCCCGGCGGCGGATTGGCTCCGCGCCTTGGCCCGCCACGCGTTCAAGGAGCGCGGCGGCAAGGGTGTGGGCGCCATCGGGATGTGCTTCACCGGCCGCTTCGCTCTGTCGCTGATGATGGATAAGGAGCTGATCGCGCCCGTGATCTGCCAGCCTGGCAGCGGGTGGAAGGAGTCGGGCCTCGGCATTCCCGACGCGGAGTGGGACAACGCCAAGTCGCGCGCGAAGGCCGAGAGCATCCCGGTGCTCGGAATGCGCTTCGACGGGGATTTCCTGTGCAAGGCCTCGCGGTTCGACACGCTGAAGGAAGGTCTGGGCCCGAACTTCCGCGAGGTCGTCGTCCCGGGCAAGAAGCACTCGGTTCTCACCTTGCACTTCAAGAGCATGAGCCCCGAAGACCAGAAGCGGGTCTGGGGCGAGCTCAGCGGCTTCTTGAGCGAACGGCTCAAGTGAAGTCCTTCGACGCGATCGTTCTCGGCTCGGGCGGCGCGGGCCTGATGTGCGCGCTGACGGCGGCCAAGCGCGGCAAGAAGATCGTCGTGCTCGATCACGCGGCCAAGCCGGGCGGCAAGCTCATCATCTCGGGCGGCGGGCGTTGCAACTTCACCAACCGCGAGGTCTCGTCGGAGAACTTCGTCTCGGAGAACGAGCACTTCGCCAAGTCCGCGCTCTCGCGCTTCACGCCGCAGGACTTCATCGACTTAGTCGAGGCGCACGGGATCGCGTATCACGAGCGTAAACACGGACAATTGTTCTGCGACGCCTCGGCGCAGCAAATAATCGACATGCTCGCCGGCGACTGCACGAAGGCCGGCGTGCAGATCCTGCAGAAGCACGAAATCCAGAAGGCCGAGAAAACGAACGACGGGTATCTCGTCACGACGGATCAGGGCGGCTTCGCCGCAACCAAACTTGTCGTCGCGACGGGCGGTCTCTCCTTCCCGAAGTTCGGCGCGACCTCGATCGGCTACGACATCGCCAAACAATTCGGCCTGAAGATCACGAAGCTCGTCCCCGCGCTCGACGGCTTCGTCTTCAGCGCGGAGGACAAGACGCGTCTCGACGGCTTCTCCGGCATCGCCCTCGACGCGACGATGACGACCAACGGAATTTCGTTTCGTGAAAATCTGCTGTTCACGCACGCGGGCTTCAGCGGGCCGGTCTCGCTTCAGGCGTCGCTTCATTGGCGCCCCGGCGACGAGGTGCGCATCAACTTCGTGCCCGCGATGACGCGCGACGAGCTCATGGAATGGTTCTCGTCTCGGAAGGGGAACAAGCTCGAGATCAAAAACCAGATGGCGGCCTTCGTGCCCAAGCGCCTGGCCGAGCGATTTTGCGACCTGTACCTGCCCGAGAACTTCGACATGGGCAACTTCTCGAAGGTCCGGCTCAACGCGTTCTGCGAGGAGCTTCAGAACTGGCGCTTCCTGCCCGCGGGCACCGTCGGCTACGGGAAGGCCGAGGTCACGCGCGGCGGCGTCGACACGAACGAGCTCTCATCCAAGACGATGGAAGCCAAGAAAGCCCCCGGCGCCTACTTCATCGGCGAGGTCGTCGATGTGACCGGCTGGCTCGGCGGCTTCAACTACCAGTGGGCCTGGGCCTCCGGCAAAGCGGCCGGCGAAGCGCTGTAACGCAACAAGCAGGGGTCTGACCCCTTACGGTTGCGTTACTTGCCGTGGCACTTCTTGAATTTCTTTTTTGAGCCGCAGTGGCAGGGGTCGTTGCGGCCGACGTCGGGGCCGGTGTTGACCACGGTGTCGGGCTTGGGGGACTTGCCGTCGACGAAGAGCCAGTTGGCGCCTTCCTTGCGGAAGGTCGCGATCTCATGATGCTCGTAGTCCTTGCCGGCCTGCTGGAAGCCCGCGATGAAGCTCACGATTCCCGTGGTGTCCGTGGGGCCGCCCGCCTTCGTGGCGACGACGTGCAGGCCGAGCCAGGTGGATTCCTTGGCCCACTTCTCCGACGCCTTGCGGTCGAAGTCGGCGCGGCTCTCCGGGGCGTGGGTCTTCTCGATGAAATCGATCTTGCCCGTCGCGTAGCTGGTGTAGCGCGCGCGCATCAGCGCTTCGGCCGTGGGGGCCGGGGTCTTGCCTGAGATGTACTGGTCGCAGCAGGCGGTGAAGAGCTTCTTGCTTCCGCAGGGACAGTCGGTGATGGTCGCGTTCATGCCCGGATTTTAACAAAATCCCGCGCGATGGCGGAATACTGCAACAACGGGAGGCCTGACACCGACTACCGGAAGTCGGAGGAGGGGAGGCCGCCGTCATTGAGCCAGGTCTTGAACTGCTCGATGTAGCTCGAGTCGGCGGTGCGGCTGAACTTCTGCTGGCGGTAGCCGTCGATGTGCCACTGGCCGTCTTTGTGGGTGATGTAGAAGGCGATGGTGTGGCCTTGAATATCCGGATCGCGGCTGACGAAGCCGCGGCGGAACTTGTTCGACGCGAAGTCGGCGTACAGGAAGACGCCGTCGCGGGCGACTTCCTCGACGGACTTGCCGCCTTTGACGCCCATCGTGTCGGCGACGGCGCGCATCAGGTCGCCCTGCTCGTTGCGCGGGTAGCGGACGACGACGCGGTCGAGCGCGTCCTTGTCGAGCGCCATGTCGACCTGGTGCTCGAACTGCTCGCTGGGTATGTCGACGAAAGCGAGGAGGCCGCGCTTAACAAGCACGGTCTCGACGTTCGAGACCGTGGTCTTGTGCTCGGCGGCGAGCTTGATGAGAGCGGCGGCGTGGCGGCGGAGCGCGGGGCGCAGCTTCGACGCGGCGGTCGCGTCGCCCTGCGCGCGCGTCGGCACGATTTCGGAGCGCACGGCGGCGGCGCGGGGGGAGTTGCGGGGA
>JAYTIP010000201.1:0-4161 GCA_043731745.1 Elusimicrobiota bacterium
CGCGGCGCGGATCATCAGCGAACGACTGCAGGCGCTCTTCAAGCAGCCGGTGATCGTCGAGAACAAGCCGGGCGCCGGCGGCCTGATCGCCGGCGAGTACGTCGCTCGCGCCGCACCCGACGGCTACACCTTCTTCATCGGCGCGAACGAAGTGATCTCCAACCGCGCCATCGAGATGGCCAAGGGCGAGATGGGCTCAAAAAAACCCGTTCACCCGAACGACGATGTGAACAAATCCCAGTCGTCCAACGACACCTTCCCCACGGCCATGCACATCGCGGCGGTCGAGACGCTCGTTCATGAGCTGATTCCCGCCGTGAAGGGCCTGCGCGACGCGCTCAAGAAGAAGTCGAAAGACTTCGACAAGATCGTGAAGATCGGCCGCACGCACTTGATGGACGCCGTGCCGCTCACGCTCGGCCAGGAGATCGGCGGCTGGGTCGCGATGCTCGACGCGGATTTAAATCGGCTGGATCTTGTTTTGCCGGGCCTGTACGAACTCGCCATCGGCGGCACCGCCGTCGGCACGGGGCTCAACACGCACCCCGACTTCGACAAGAAGGCCGCGGCGCACATCGCCAAGCTCACCAAGCTTCCCTTCAAGCCCGCGCCCAACAAGTTCGAGGCGCTCGCGGGCCACGACGCGCTCGTGTTCGCGCACGGCGCGCTCAAGACGCTCGCCTGCTCGATGAACAAGATCGCCAACGACGTGCGCTGGCTCGCCTCGGGCCCCCGCGCGGGACTGGGCGAACTGCGTATCCCCGAGAACGAGCCCGGCTCCTCCATCATGCCCGGCAAGGTCAACCCGACGCAGAGCGAGGCCGTCACCATGATCTGCGCTCAGGTCATCGGCAACGACGCCGCGATCAACATCGGCGGCATGTCGGGCAACTTCGAGCTCAACGTGTTCAAGCCGCTGATCATCCACAACTTCCTGCACTCGGCGAAGCTTCTCGCCGCGGGCGCGCGCGGGTTCACCGAGCACTGCGCGGTCGGCATTGAGGCGGACGAGAAGCGCATCGAGGAGCTCATGCTGCGCTCGCTCATGCTCGTCACCGCGCTCAACACCCACATCGGCTACGACGCCGCGGCCAAGATCGCCAAGACCGCGCACGCGGAGGGCCTGACCCTCAAAGAGGCGGCTCTTAAGCTCAAGCTCGTGACCGACAAGCAGTTCGGAGACTGGATCAAGCCCGAGCAGATGACGAAGCCGGGGCTCTAAACCATGGCGCTCGACAAAGCCCAGCAGGAGCTGCTCCGTCGCGCCGCGTCCGTCATCGGCCACGACCTGCGCAACCCGATGGCGGTCATCAACAACTCCGCGTACTTCGTGCGCGCCAAGCTCGGCCAGGACAAGATCGATCCGAAGGTCGAGAAGCACCTGAAGATCATCGAAAGCGAGATCGCGCGTGCCGACGGACTGCTCGGCGACATGCTCACCTTCTCGCGCCCCTACGAGCCCGCCGCCGAGACCCGCCCGCTCGACGCCGCCGTCGGCGACGCTCTCGCCGGCTACGCCGCCCCCGAGGGTGGAAAAATCGATTTTAAGCCCGGCGCCAAGGGCGTGAGCGCGAAGTTCGACGCGAAGGCGCTGGCCGACGCGGTCAAACGCCTCGTCGACAACGCCTTCGCCGCTCAGGAAGACAAAGGCACGGTGAAGGTCACGACCTCAACCGGGAAGGACGGCTTGACCGTCTCGGTCAGCGACACCGGCAAGGGCGTTGACGCGAAGATCGAGCCGGTGATGTACGAGGCTTTCATGACCACCAAGCCCAAGGGCATGGGACTGGGACTTTCGCTCGCGCGAAAGTTTTTAGAGGGCATGGGCGGCACTGTGACGCACGAGACGAGCCCGAAGGGCTCCATCTTCAAGCTCATCTTGCCGAAGGCGTGAACTGTTGTCGCCAACAGTTGAAGCGGGTACAGCGTGAATAAATTCCCTCAATTGTTGAAGCGTCTTCTGTCCGGCGAATTCCTCGGCCGCTCCGAGGCGCGCGCCGCGATGGACGCGCTCATGACGGGCGGCGCCACCGACGCGCAAGCCGGGGCGTTCCTGACCGCTCTCAAGCTGCGAGGCGAGACCGTCGACGAGCTCGTCGGCTTCGCGACCGCGATGCGCGCGCGCGCCGTCCTGGTCCGTCCCAAACGGCGCCCTCTGCTCGATACCTGCGGCACCGGCGGCGACGGCTCGGGCACCTTCAACATCTCGACGACCGTCGCCTTCATCGCTGCCGGCGCGGGTGCGGCGGTCGCCAAGCACGGCAATCGCGCCGTCTCAAGCCGCTCCGGCTCGGCCGATGTGCTCGAGGCTCTTGGCGTTAAAACCGATGTCGGCGCGCGCCTCGCCGCCGAGTGCGTCGATGTCGCCGGCGTCGGCTTTCTCTTCGCGCCCAAGCACCATCCGAGCTTCGCTCGGATGGTCCCTATTCGTCGTCAGCTCGACACGCGCACGGCCTTCAATTTGCTCGGCCCGCTGTCGAACCCGGCCGGGGCCAAGCGCCAGCTGCTCGGCGTCTGGTCGCCCGACCTCGTGCGCCCCCTCGCCGAGGCCCTTAAGGCGCTCGGCAGCGAGGACGCGATGGTGGTGTCGTCCCGCGACGGTCTTGATGAGATTTCGCTCTCCGCGCCGACCGTGATCGCGCGGCTGTCGAAGGGCCGCATCGTCGTGTCGGAACTCAAGCCCCAACGCCTCGGTCTGCGCGCCCGCACGCTGAAAAGCCTGGCCGGCGGCGACGCGAAGAAAAACGCGCGCATCACCTTGGCCGTCCTTCGCGGGGAAAAGGGCCCGGCCCGCGAAGTGTGCGTCTTGAACGCGGCCGCGGCCCTCATGGTCGCGGGCCTGGCGCGCGACTGGGCCGACGGCCTCGCGATGGCCGCGGCGTCCATCGACACGGGAAGGGCCGCCGCCTCCTTGGCCATTCTCGCTCACCTGACCAAGCGTGGCTGATCTCGGGGTGCTGGGCCGCATCGCCAAGCGCGCCGCCGCGCGCGTCGTCGAGCTCAAGGCGAACCGTCCCGTCGAGTGGCTGCGGACCCAGCCGCTCTACGACCGGGCGCCGCTCTCCCTGTCCGACGCGCTCTCGGCGGGCGGCCCGCGGATCATCGCCGAGGTGAAGTTCGAGTCCCCCTCGGAGGGCGTCCTGCGTAAGGGCGGCTCGCCCATCGAAGCCGCGAAAATCGCTAAGGGCTACGCGAAGAACGGAGCTGCGGCGATTTCGATATTAACGGAAAAGGATTATTTCGGCGGCGATCCGAGTTTTTTGGCCGGAGCGAGGGATGCATGTCCGGAAACGCCGTTATTAATGAAAGACTTTATGGTTGATCCGTATCAGTTCGAGCTCGCGAGATCGATCGGCGCGGACGCGGTACTCCTGATCGCCGCTTTGTTGGGTCCCCGTCTGTTTGAAATGTATTCCGTCGCGAAGTCGTTAGGTTTATCCGTTCTCATCGAGGTCCACAACGAAGCCGAAGCCGAGGCGGCGTTAGCCGCCGGCGACGCTGTGATCGGGGTCAACAGCCGAGACCTCAAGACGTTAACCGTTGATTTAGCCGTCGCCCATCGGTTGGCCCCGCTCGTCGCGCGTTCCCGCGTGGCCGTTGCCGAGAGCGGAATCCGTAGCCGTGCCGACATGGATTCCCTCGCCGTCGCCGGTTACAAAGGCTTTCTCATCGGCACTTCCTTCATGAAGACCCCGGAGCCCGGCGCCGCCCTGAAGTCCTTCCTCTCATGAAAATAAAGGTCTGCGGCGTCACCCGCCCCCAAGACGCCCGCCTCGCCGCGAAACTCGGCGCCTGGGCCGTCGGCATGATCTTCGTCCCTAACACTCCCCGTTATCTCACGCCTCCCCAGGCGCGGCGCGTGCGCGCCGCCATCCCCAAGGGCGTCCTCGCCGTCGGCGTCTTCCGCCACGCCTCCGCCGATGAGCTGCGCCGCGTCATCAAAGAATTGCGTCTCGATGCCGTTCAAATCTACGGTTCCGTCCCTCGAGGCATCGGCGTGAAGGTGATCCAGGCCGTGACCTTGAGCGCCCGGCCGCTTCGCGGGAAAATGGTCCTCATCGAACCCGCCCGCAGCGACGCCGACCGCCGGGCCGCACGCGGCCCTTCTCTTAAATCCCAGCGCCGTGCCTGGGAAACCGCCCGCTCCTGGCGCGCCACCGG
>JAYTIP010000202.1:0-6716 GCA_043731745.1 Elusimicrobiota bacterium
GAAGCCGAGTTCCCCGGCACCGGCGTCGGGCTCGCGACGGTCCAGCGCGCGGTGCATCGCCACGGCGGACGCGTGTGGGCGCAGGGCACCCCCGGCAACGGGGCCTCCTTCTATTTCACCGTGCCGAAAACCGACGGGAGGACCACATGACCAGAGGAAGCATACTGCTCGTCGAGGACAATCCGGACGACCTCGCCCTCACCATGAGGGCGCTCAAGAAGAACAACATCGCCAACCCGATCGTCGTCGCCTCCGACGGCGCCGAGGCGCTCCAGATGCTACACGGCCCGGACGCGGCCGCGTTTGTATGTCTTCAGCGATTTCGGGAATTTTATGCACCTGAATTAGTTTGCAGTTCCGGCGTCCGTGCCATATTGTACGCATAACGCCGAGCCATCGTCTCGAGCTTGATCTTGGCCCGCCGTTCCAGCACCTCTCCCTTCAAGCCCGCGTAAACATCATTCGGGCAGACATTCTTCAACGCCTCGTGCGGCCTCTCGTTGTACTCTTGGTACTCTTTGCAGATCGCCGCCCCCAGGTCGTCCGGCGTGCCGTGAAGCCACAGGTTGACCCTTTCTTTGAGGGTCCGGTTGAATCGCTCCACCTTGCCCTGCGTCTGAGGGTGATAAGGCGCCCCGAAGATGTGCGGCACGCCGCGGGCCTTCAGATATTTTGCCAGCACCTCGCCTGAGAACCCCGCCCCGTTGTCCGTCAGCAGCGTCGGCCGTGTTTCGATCACATGCCCCTCGCGTTGCGCCGCCTCCATGGCCATCTCAAAGGCGTCAGAAGCCGACTGCCCGCTCTCATCGGGCAGCAACGGGCACGCCAACACCTTTCTCGAATGGTCGTCGATGACCGGGATGGCCTTGTAGTACCCGAATTCCGGGATAAAGAAGTTCGTCCCGTCCATCTGCCATATCTCGTCGACCGCCTTCGTCGGTTTCTTCCAGACCTTCGCCGCCGGCCGCTGGTCAAGCGGACGTTGCCGGACCAGCCCCAGGGGCTTCAGTACCCGGTAGACCGTCGATTCGCTCACGGCCACGCCGTGCTGGTCCAGAAGCATCCAGGCCAACAACCGTGGGCTCATCTCCGTGTGCTTGCGCGCCTCGCTTTCGATCAGATCGCGTTCGACCTGGGTGAGGCGATTCCAGACGCTTTTAGGCGCGCTGCTTTCGGCGATGAACGCCGCGACGCCGCGCGCCGCCAAACGCCGTCTCCAGCCGTAGTAGGTCGACGTTGCAATCCCAAGCTCCTTGAGCCGCTCAAGCAGCTTCGGTTCGTCGGCCAACTCCTCAACGAGCTTGACCTTCTCTTCGGGCGAGAGCTTCAAGTGTTCTCCTCGCCGAAAGTTTTTTTAAAGATGCGGATCGTGATCTCTTTGTCGGCCACCAGGTCGCGTAGGGCGGCGTTCTCCTTCTTAAGCTTCTCCACACCCGAGCTGTCGGTGTGACGCCGGGCGTCTCTCTGCAACTGAAGCTTGCCGCCTTCCATGAAGTCCTTCGTCCAGCTGTAATAGGCCGCCGAAGGGATCCCCTCGCGCCGGCACAGCTCGGCCACCGACATGTCCCGTTTCATACCTTCCAGCACGATCCGGATCTTCTCCTCTGCCGTGAACTTCTTCCTCGTACGGCGCTTCACGCCTTTCACGAACACTTCCGCGTCCTGCTCCGGCTTCTCTTTGTCGTTCATAAGCCTCCATTTTACCTGGCTTACGAACGCCGATATTCGCAATAATTCTAAACGGCAATAAATTCCATCAGGCGCTGAAGCTCAACACACGTAGTCGTCCGCCCCTCCGGAGAAGCCGGAGAGGACATCGGTGTCTGAAATGCGCGCGCCGGACATGATCATGACCGGGATGGACTGGGTGGCGGCCTCCTTCTTAAGGACGCGGCACACCGCGTGCCCGTCGAGGCCGGGCATGTCGGAGTCGACGAGGATCAGGTCGGGACGGGACTCGCGCACGAGCATGAGCGCCTCGGAGCCGTTGTCGGTGACGACGACGGAGTAGTTGACGCTCGTCAGGTACTTGCGCACCACCGCGAGGATGGTTTTATCGTCGTCGACGACCAATATCTTGCGGGGCATGGAATCGTCTGACTGTAGGACATTTCCCTGCGCCTGCGCCATTATCTTGTCCATAGTATCCTCGAAAGTCCTTCCGCGGCGTCCCGCCCGGCGAGCTCGCCCGCGGCGTCCACGGCCCCGGCCGCGGCGGTCAGGGGGTCGGAGTCGAGCCGCCCCGCCTCGCGCGACTGCTCCCAAAGCACGGCGCCGCTCGACGCGTCGGTCACCGAGACGGTCACGCGACCGCGTCCGGAGATGAAGGGCGCCGTGCGCTGGTCCCGGGCCAGCGTCGAGGCCGCGCTGGCCCGCACCACGAAGTCGCCGCCGCTCGGGACCACGGAGAATCCCCGCGCTCCGAAGCCGCGGCGCACGCCCGCGTCCGCGGGCCCCCCGGACTCGATGCGAACCTTGGCGTCCGCGGGTGGAGGGACCTCCTCCCCCTCGGCCAGCCGGGCCACGACGGCGCGGATGCGCACGGCCCGCAGCCCGCCCTCGGTCCTCTCGCCTAAGACCTTCCAGCTCTCGACTTTTCCGCGCGCGTCCGCCCAGATGCGCCGGCGCACGGCGACCGCGGCCTCGACGCGCGTCGAAGCCGCCAGGCTCACGCCGAGGGCCGTCTCGACGGCGCGCTTCTGAGCGTCGGCCAGCGCCCGGTCCCGCGCGCCCGCGCCTTCGGCCGCCCAGCCCTCCGCCTCCACGGTCTTTCGCCCGGCGCCGTTTGACGGCGCCGTGGCGCAGCCCGCGAGGAGCAGCAGGAGCGTCAGGCTCCCGCCTCGCGCGTTCATTTGAACGCCACTCCCATCATGCTCTGCAGGCGGCTCTTGGGCAGGCGCATCGTGACCACGCAGCCGTTATCGGTCGTGAACTCGCTCTTGAGGATCTCCGCGCCCTTGATCGTGTCCTTCACGCGGGTCTCGAGCGACGAGTCCTCCTCGATGGCGCGCTCGATCGTGTAGCCGCCCTCGAGCTCGACGCCTTTGATCATCGACAGCATCTCGTACTGGGCCTTGACGATCGCGGCGTCGCGCGACAGGGACTTGCGTTGCGTGTCGCTCTTGAGCTCGGGGTCCGAGGCCCCGATGCCGATCGCCTCTATGTAACCGTGGCTGTCCGGCTTTTGATCGATCACGGGCTGCACCTGCCCCTTCACCAGGCGGCTCTGCACGCCGCCGCACCCCGACAAGAGCCCCGCCGCCAAAACCACCAAGACCGCCACCCTCATCCTCACCGAGTCGTTCATACATCCTCCATGCCGACAACACAAGAATGGCACGCGGCGCTGTGCGCCCGTTTAAGGCGCGCTTAAGTTTCGCTGAAGGCAGGACCAAAGGGCCCATAAAATAGATGGGTCTTTGGGGTACTTTTGACTTGCGCCTCAAAACGGCTTATGCCAGGATTTGGCCGTTAGGCCGGGTCGCGAGCGACCCGACACAGACGCCTTGAAGGAAGTCTTCAAAGCGTCTAGGAGGCGTAAGAATGATCCGAAGCATCCTGGTGAGCGCCGTAATCGGAGCCCTGTCGGTGGTTCCCGTGACGAATATGTGCGTGTTCCTGCCGCAGAACAACATGAAGATCGCCGTGGGTTCCCTCGAGGACAAGGGCATCACGCGCAAGCAGTTCGACGCCGTGATGGATCAGGCCGAAGCGCTGTACGCTCCGGTGATCGCCGCTCGCGGCGGACACCTCGTGCTCAAGCGCCTCTGGGACGACAACACCGTCAACGCGTCCGCCCAGCAGAACGGCAAGGAGTGGGTGCTCAACATGTACGGCGGTCTCGCGCGCCACGCGACGATCACGCAGGACGGCATGGCGCTCGTCGTCTGCCACGAGCTCGGCCATCACCTGGGCGGGGCGCCCAAGTACGGCGACACCGACTGGGCGTCTAACGAGGGGCAAGCCGACTACTTCGCCAACCTCAAATGCCTGAGACGCATGTTCACCGCCCCCGGAGCCTCGGCCTTCACGCGGCCCAAGGGCGGCGATGAAGCCACCGCGCGCGCCGGCTGCGAGGCGGCCTGGAAGTCGGCCTCCGAGCGCACGCTCTGCACGCGCGAGGCGATGGCGGGCATGTCGGTCACGAGCCTGTTCCGCGTCCTGCGTAACCAGACCGTGCTGCCCAAGTTCGACACGCCCGATCCGATCGTGGTGACCGAGATGCAGGACGGACACCCCGACACGCAGTGCCGCCTCGACACCTACTACGCGGGCTCGCTCTGCACGCGCGGCGTGGGCGACGGCCTCAGCGAAACCGACCCCGCGCAGGGCACCTGCACGCCGGCCGGCGGACAGACCGTGGGCTACCGCCCCCGGTGCTGGTATAAGCCGGGCGCCGACGGCGTTCCCGCGGGCGGCGCGGCGATGGCCGCTCGCGCGATGAGCGCGTCCCCCAAGACGCCGGCCCTGGTCGGCCAATTAAGTCAGTCCGGCCTCTGGACCGGGCTCTAGATTCGACCGCCGCCCGGCGCCTCTTCACGAGGCGCCGGGCGGTCATTTTTTTGGCATCAAGGGGCTCCAAAAAACGGCTTTCCCCGTCGGTCATCCGTGGTATAATAGATGTCAGAGATCGACGCAGATCTCGCCACACAGTCGTACGTGAGCAAGGCGTAAGAAAGAGGTAGTAAATAGAATGGCTACGGGCAAAGTGAAGTGGTTCAACGATCAGAAGGGCTTCGGGTTCATCACGCCGGACGACGGGTCTAAGGACCTTTTCGTTCACCACTCGTCCATCATGGGCGAGGGATTCAAGACTTTGGCTGAGAATCAGGCCGTTGAGTTCGACGTGCAGCAGTCCGACAAGGGACCGCGCGCCGC
This sequence comes from Elusimicrobiota bacterium, assembly GCA_043731745.1. Taxonomy (GTDB): domain Bacteria; phylum Elusimicrobiota; class Elusimicrobia; order UBA1565; family UBA9628; genus GWA2-66-18. The sequence goes on from JAYTIP010000202.1 coordinate 4,879, forward strand.
GAACGTTCGCAAGCTCTAATTAGAGCGCGGAACTGACAAAAGACCCCCGGGAGCGAAAGCTCCCGGGGGTTCTTTTTATTGGTGCCTGACCTGAAGTTTCGGTAGTTTTGGCCTACCTGAAAACACGAAACCCCCCGCTTTGCTCGCGGAGGGTCTTGGTCCCGACATTTCTAGTTACGGGTTCGAAATCGACAATGACATTATAGCATGGATAATCGCGTTTGTCCTGTCGAAACTTCCGAAACTTCAGGTCAGGCACCCACTTTAGTCGGTTAGGATCGAGGGCTCGGCGAAGCGGGCCTTGGCCTCGCCGGCGAGCTTGAGGAGTTCGTTGTCGGGGCGGCCTTTCTTGAGGACCAGGTGGAGGTTCAGGTCGGTCTCCTTCTTAGGGCGATCCACGCTCGCGACGAAGTCGCCGGTCAGGTTCAGGGGATCGACGAGCTGGACGAAGACGCGCAGGGCCTGATCGTACTCGAGGCCGCTCTTGCCGTGGCCGCTGAACGCCCGGGCCAACGCCGCGGAGCGAACCGAGTTGTCGGACGCGTCGCGCGCGGCCGCGAGGTCGGCGATCAGGCCGGCCGCCTGCTTGGCCATGTGCTCGATCTCCCCCTCTTCGTAGCTGCGGCTGTTGCCGCGGTCGTTATCTCGGTCCGGGAAGGCCTTATGCGCGGCGCGCCAGTCGTAGGACAGCTCGCCCTTGGCCGCGTCGTAATGACCGTTGGCCATCAGCCACTTCATGGCGGGCATCGAGTCCACGGTCGCGCCGTAGGAGCGAACGATGTCGTCGACGCTGGCGTTGGCCAGCTGTTTGACGGCCGCCTGGTTGAAAACGAGGGTGAAGGCGATCTGGCCCTTGCGGTTGGACGGCTCGCCCGGGCGGGTGTCGTCTCCGTCTCGGCCGAGCGTGGGCTCCGGCGCCGGAGGCGGCGGAAAAGCCTTGTCGAGGGGCAGCGCCATGGCCGCGTTGACGCCGTTGCCGCGGGTGCCGGCAAGGGCCATGATATCTTTGAACTGGGTCGCCTTCTCGCGGACTTGGGATTCGGTGGCGCGAAGGAAACCGTGCTGCTGCAGGTAGATCACGATGGGGTCGCCGTAGGCGTCGCCCTCTTTCGCCGCGGTCACGACCTGGACATCGCGCTGGGAGTTGTTTTTGACGAGCGGACCCACGACGGGGATGTCGATGTACTCCGAGGTGCGGGACTTGTCCGCGCGGTCGAAGTGCATGTGGCCCTGCTCGTCGGTGTAGCGCGTCACCGTCTCTTCCCCGGTCAAGCTCGACCAGTTCTGGTTCGTGATGAAGGGCAGGCGAAACGGGATCGAGTGAGCCTTCTGCGAGTACGCGCTGATCGCGGCGAACTTGGCCGCGCCGAGCTCCGCGTCGTGCTCGGCTTGCATGCGATGGTAGGCGGCCTCCGTGGACTCATTGGTCGCCTGCTGCGTGCCCATGTCCCAGCCCATCTTCACGAGCGAGCGGAAGTCGCCGTGCAAGGCCTGGGCGACGGCCTCGGCCTGCGCGGGATCGCGCGGGTCGACGACATATTCGAGGACGACGCGCTTGCCCTGGGACTTGGCGGAGGAGCCGCCGAGCATGGCCGAGGTGTAGCGGGAGAGCTGTCCGGCGATCTCGCGGTCGATGAGCTTGTAGAGGATATTCGCGCCGAGTGACGGGAAGGCGATGGCGGGGATCGTTTCGACGAGGTTGCCGCCCTTGGTGCGGATCTCGACGCGGTCGATGCGGAAGCGGAAGCGCAGCTGCGAATCGGAGATCCGGTAGAGCGTCAGCGTCGCCGCGCCGTTTTCCGCGCTGTTGAGGGACAAGGAAGCGCCGAGGCCGTCGG
>JAYTIP010000203.1:0-3044 GCA_043731745.1 Elusimicrobiota bacterium
CACCTGGGGCAAAAGGGCCCCGGGGGCCTAGGCCCCCGGGGCCGGTCTTCGTACGCAACAACTAGGGGTCTGACCCCTTGTTGTTGCGCAGCATCAGGCCTTCTTCTCGGCCGTCAAACCCTCGCGAATCTTCTTGCGCAGTTCTTCCGCCTGGGGATCGCGCGGGGCCAAGGCCCCCACAGACGCGACTCCCATCTTCTCGGACAAGAGCACGGTCATGAGGGCTTCCATCACATTGCCCTGTTGGGTTCCGGCTCCGCCGGACCCCCCACTTCCACTAATCACGATCTTCGGCACGATGTCGACGCCGCTGGCCTGCAGGGCCTCGGCGAAGCGCGACATGACGGCTTGCGTCAACTGGTACTGCGGGCCGCCGTAGGCCCGGACCTGCTCCTCGATCGCCATGGCCTGACCGATGCCGACGCGCGCGGCCTTCTCCGCCTCGGCGCTCGCCATCATCTTCACCTTGTCGGCCTCCGCCTCGGCGAGCGCGCGCACCTGCGCGGCTTGCTGGATGGAGCGCTGATAGTCGGCCTTGCCCTGGTTCGACTGCACGATGATCGCCAGCTCGGACTCGGTCAGCGACTGCTGCTGGCGCGCCCGGGCCTCCGTCTCACGGAGCACGCGCTCCTGGGCGGACGCCTTCTCCTGACGGACATAGGTCTCCACCTGCTCCTCGGCGATCTGCCGCAGGCGCAGCTGGCTGAGGATCTCCTCGATGCGGATGTCCCCGTTATTGGCCCGCGGAGTGCCGATCAAGACCTCCTCGAGCTCGAGGTTGTAGTGCATGAACTTCTCCCGCATCTCCAGGCTCGCCTGCTTCTGAATTTCGGCGCGATCCTGGATCAGCTGGATGAGCGTCCTCTGCTGGCCGATGTTCTTGAAATACGCCGAGACCATCGGGTCGAGAGTCTGCTCGACCAGCTTACGGATGTCCCCGAAGCGCTGGATGACGAACGGGGCCTTCTTGTAGTCGATATGCACGACCACCGACAGCGGCAGCGAGGGCTCGAAGGCGTCCTTGGTGATCAAGGACACCTCGCTCAAGTTCTCGTCGAACTTGTGCGAGCCCGTCTCCGAGCGGATCCACTTCAGGATGAAGTTCGTCGTCGGCACCATGACGACCTTCCCCGCGTAGGTGTTGAACGCGTACTTGCCCGCCATCAACGGCTCGGCGCACACGCCGCGCTCGCCCTTACGGACGAGCTCGCCGTGCTTGTAGTCCGCGCCCGACAGGTCCGCGCCGGCCTCGCCGGTGTAGGATACGAGGACGCCCACCGTGCCCACCTCGACGGTCGTCTTAGGAAGCTGCTCGACCGTCGCGAACAGGCGGAGGAAATACAGGCGATCCTCGGCGATGACGACGAACTGCGCCAGGTTGATGGCGTAGGTGCCCTCGCGCAGGACCTTGCGCTGCGGCCCGCGCTGTCCGCCCGCGCGCAGGAACGCGGCGGCGTCCTCGAAGTTCGACGCCTCCAGGTTCGAGCCGAGCGTCTGCCCCGCTTCGAGCATGCGCCCGTCGCGAGCGAACACGTAGCCGAGCTTTCCCTGCGGCACGGTCACCAGCGGCTCGGTGTGCACGGTGTACTGCAGAGGCATCAGCCAATGAAGCCCGCCGCGCAGCACGCCGGGCTGGAAGCCGGCCTCGCCCTCCAAGGCGATGAGCCCCTTCTCGACCGAGCCCTTGAGCGTCCAATTCTTCTCCACGATCCCGATGCGATCGTTCGAGATGTAGCGGATCCCGGCGATCAGAAAGAGAACGAAGAGAGACAGGTACGCCTTCAAGGCGAACGGCGAAGCCAGTATCTCGAGGTACATCGTATTTCTCCTGCGGCTCTCGGGCCGCACGGTATAAATGAAAAACCCATGTCCCGTTGACGCGGGGCATGGGCAGTCGGACGAAACGGAAGACTCTTAGGATTGGTCTATGATCTAGATCTCAATCCTCCCATGCCGTCGTTCGGGCGTTCTTTCCCGAGCAGTTCGGGAAACATCGTCCCGCTGCTGTACGAGGCGTTAGGCGTCTTCGAGTTGGCATGAATCATAAGACCTTCTGCGTCATTCGCATTATACACCCGGCGCACATTTCGTCAAGGGTCCTTGGACTCCCCGGCCGAATTGCCGAGGCGCGGCAAGCGTTTTTTCAGCGCACCCAAACGATATTGTCCGTCTCCGGGTTCGACTTGACGCTGTCCAAGAGGACCTCCTTAGACGCGTCCTTGAGGCTCCAGCGGGCGTTATCGTCGGGAAGCGGCAGATCCGCCGACGGATCGATCTTGGCGATCTCCTCGTCCTTGTCGTCGGTCATCGCCGTGAACACGGGGTCGATGAACGCCGGGCCGGAGAACGGCGCGTTGAGCGCCGGAGCCTCGTCGAACGCCTGCGAGGTCGAGACGTCGCCGGCCCGTGAGAAAGTCGCCGTCGCGATGAACGCCGAAGCAAGGAGTAGGTTTCTCATGTTCAGATCATAACCGGATCCGATGTCATCTCCGTTTCGAACAAAATAAGGTCCGGTAAAAGGTAAACCGCGACTCGCGGCCGTACCGGCGAGTCGCGCGCCAGACACTTATTGACGGCCCGACGACGAAGAGTTATTCTTGTCGTCGACGCGCAAAATCCCGGAGGACTCGAACATGGCCGCCCCCACTCCCGCCGCTCCCAACACCTCGGTCGTCAAAGCCGGTCTCGAAGGCGTCGTCGCGACCGAGACGAAGCTATCGATGGTGGACGGCCAGAACGGCGTGCTCGTGATCGCCGGCTACTCGATCGAGGAGATCGCGGCCAAGGTTTCCATCGAGGAGCTCGCGATGCTTCTCTGGACCGGTCATCTTCCGTCGAAAGAGGAGACCGAAGGAATTCAGAAGGACTTGGCCGGTTACCGCGCGCTGCGCCCCGAGACGCTCGAGATCATCAAGACCGCGCGCAACGCGCCGCCGATCGACGCGCTGCGCATGGCGTGCGCCACGCTTTCGCTCGATGTGTCGAACCCCAACGACATCTCCCCCGCCGGCGACTTGGCCCTCGCCAAGCGCCTGCTCGCGCGC
>JAYTIP010000204.1:0-14388 GCA_043731745.1 Elusimicrobiota bacterium
CGGCCTCGACCTGACGAACAACCGCTACACGAACTGCGACCGCGCCCAGGAGGGCACGGCGGCCCGGGATTACCCCGCCGGTACGCTCCTCTCCGGCCCGGCGCGCATCCCGATCCTGAGCCTCATCGGCGGCGGCGGGCAGACGATCGACACGAGCAAGAAGGACTACTACGTCACCTTCGACATCAACCCGCTCGCGACCGTCTCGCCTCAGGCCAACATCGGCATCGCGATCCCGACGACGTCTTACTTCAAGATCACCGCGCCGAAGACGATGTCCACGCTCAACGTCGGCGTCCAGCCTCCCGGCCGCACGATCTCCTTCGTGTCGAATCTCTCCGAGTATCCCGACCAGGTGCGTATCGCGGCGATCGACGCGGTCGACAGCGGGCTCGGGCCGTTCCTGCAGCAGAAGAGCACGGTGGCCGTCGCGGTCGTCAGCGTCCAGACCGACGTTGCCGACGCCTCTTGGCGCTGGTTGCTGGTTTACGCCACCGGCACGGCCACGCAGGGCGGCTCCATCGCCGGAGACGTGGACGAGGTCCAACTCTGGTTCGACTCGAACAACGACGGCATCTTCAATCCGGCCAACGACGTGCTCGTCGGCTCCGGGACCTTCGGCAATTACCAGGGCTTGCCGCTCGTGTCACAGATCAACATGTACCCTGCGCGCAAGATCGTCACCGCGCCGCTGGCTCCTCAGCCCCAGCGCTACTTCGTGGCTCTGCGCATGTCGGCGACCGCGCGGCCGACCGACCAGTTTACCTTCAAGCCCCGCACGCTCGGCGTCGAGGTCCGTCCGACGTCCCTGCCGACGCTCTCGCCGGTCACCGATAATCCGTTCCTCAACGCGGTGGCGCTGCCCAACGCGTACGACGTGACTTCTCCGCTGCCGTTCGGCGGCAAAACCCGCGCGATCATCGCTTCCCCGCAGGTCATGTCGGTCAAAGCCACGCCGTACTTCAGCACCTCCACCGGCACCTTCCCGGCTCCGACTTTGCAGACCACGATCGGCATCAACCCCGCCGGGACCGTCGAGCCCGTCTGGCTCGTCAGCTCGACGCAGGGCCTGCCCTCGCCTGCCGCCGGCGCCACCGCGTACATGCTCGTCGACAGCGAGATCGTGGGTTATACCGGCATCAATCCAGTCGGTACCGGCATCATCAACGTCATCCGCGGCTACCTGAACACGGTGCCCGCCACGCACTCGACGGGTACCTACCTGTCGCCGCAGATCTCTCAGGGTCAGAACAACCTCGCGGCCATCCGCCTCGACCTGACCTCCGGAGGCTTCGAGGTCCAGCTCTCGTCGATCGCCTTCAATCGGTCGTTGCCGCTGGGCCTCAACGGCGACGACCTCGATTTGTCGACGCTCAAGGTCTATAAGTCCAACGACGGCGTCTTTCACCGCGATCCCGCGACGGGTCTCAACGTCAGCGATGTTCTGATGGGCTCGTCCTACTTCGGGTCGCCGCCCGACGCCAGCGGCCGTACCACGATCGGGATCAACGACCCGCAGATCGGCTCTCCGGGCTACACCTTGATCACCTCCACGCCGTCGGTGTTCTACGTGGCGATGGACGTCTCCGTGTCGGCGAAGTTCTCCCACCCGACCTTGAACCCGCCCAACGAGGTGACGGGGGCGCTCGTCGCCGACGGCACGCGCTTCAAACTGACCCCGTCCAACGCCGGCCACTCCACGGTGTTCGTCGGGACCACGCCGGTCGCGAGCCCCACCTTCCCGATCGCGCCCACGGTCAACACCGTCACGGTGGATTTCGATCAGGTCTCCGGCAACACGACCTTCCAGAACGCGAAGAACGTCGGCATGCTCCGCCTGCACATGCGGACCGACCGTAACACGGCCATCGTCACGAAGGTTCAGATCGACCGCATCGGCTCGCCGAGTTCGCTCGACAGCGACATCAACGTGATCAAGCTGTGGGCCGACGCGGACGGCAACGGCAACTTCACGGTTGCCGATTCGACGGCTGGACCGCTCAACGACTTCCCGTACCTGCTCTCTTTCGGCAACGAGACCTTCAGCTCGGGCACCGTCACGCTCGTGCTCAAGAAGCCGATCCTGATCAGCACCACCGCCGCCGACTTCTTCCTGACCTACGACATCTCTCAGTTCGCGGCTGAGGGCAATAAGCTCGGCATCCAGATCTTGAACCCGAACTATCTCACCGTCCAGGTGCCCAACGCCGTGGCGTTCTCGACGCCTTCGTTCGCCTCGAACCCGCTGCTGACCGTCAGCAAGGTGATCTCGAAGGTGACCTTCGGCGTCAACGACATCGCCGCGCAGATCGGCGGCGTCACCCAGGCGCAGTCCAACGTCGGCATGCTGCGCATGAACCTGACGACCGACATCGCGCTGGCACCGTGGCGCGCGATCCGCGTCGAGCGTGGCGGCGGCTCGCAGGACACGAGCAAGCCGCTCGGCCGCAATACGAACGTCAAGTTCATCCGGGTGTTCAAGGACATCAACCAGAACGACACGCTCGACCTCAACGACGTGAACATCTCCGAGGTGAACACGACGCTCGTGACCGCGATCTCGAGCACCACGGTGGCGCCGTTCGACATGGTCGTGACCTCGACGAAGGGCTTCCCGGTCGACAACTCGGGCGCGCCGCTCGGCGGCAAGATCTTCGTCAGCGGCGCCGAGCTCATGACCTTCGCGGGTCCGGGCTGCCCGCTCGCGTTCACCCCCGGCATCGACAATATCACCGGCAAGCCGTGTCTGGCCATCAGCACGCGCGGCGACTTGCTCGGCACGGCTCAGACCCCGAAGATCAACCACTCGGTGGGCGTCAACGTGCGCAAGGTCGACGTGTTCAACCAGGGCAACGACTCCGACGTCCAGTCGCTCGTCACCCTCAACGCGGATCAGTACATCGGTCCGACCGCGCAGGCCTTCTTCGTGGCCTACGACATCGGAGACGCGGCCGTGCAGAACGACCTGATCAACCTGACGGTGCGCGACCCCTCGTGGATCGGCATGCCGCGCGGAGACACCGTGCTGCCTTCGCTCGTCACGGGCGTGAGCCGCCTTAATCCGCTGGGCACCTTGACGACGACCTATCCGTTCGTCGGCAGCAACGTCGCGATCAATCCGATCACGCTCACGGTGACGGGCGTGTCGTTGGCGCCCTCGGGCGCCGGCCAGGGCGACGCGAACGTGCCGATCATGCAGATCGACATGAAGACGAGCTCGGACTTCGTGTCCGTCGCCCAGCTGCGCCTCAAGCAGACGGGCACGATCCTCACCTCCACGGTGGCGATGACGGGCGACGGAGACGCCTCCTTCATCAAGGTCTGGCTCGACAACGGCGACCGCGTCTTCACCTCGAACCTCGACACCTTGCTCGGCGCCATCCCCGTCTCGACGGCGGGCCCGTTCTCCAACGGCGTCGCGCTCGTCAACCTCGTCAAGGGCGCGATCCCCTACGTCAACGTCACCACGGGCACGGTGACCTTCTACGTCACCGCCGACATCGGTTTCACCGACCGCGCGGGCGGCACGACCTTGACGCAAAACCTCGGCTTCCAGCTCGAGAAGTTCGCCGACATCATCGCGCCCGACGGCGCGCCCGTCGTCGCCGCCCCGGACCCCATCAAGCAGCCGCCGATCACCTCGAAGACCTTGCTGATCGCGCCGCTGACCGTGCCCGGCGTGTCGGTGAGCTCGCAGGTGCCGCCGATCATCGTCACTCGCGCCGGTAGCGGCGTCCCCGGCGCGGCCGTGGGCTTCCCCGCGTGGGCGCAGGTCGACCCGGTCAACTGCAACAACGGCAAGGACCCGGTCAACCCGCGCAACAACATCTGCTACGACAGCAGCGCCAACCCGATCCCGGACCAAAGCAAGTGGATTTGCCCCGACGGCCGTCCGTGGCCGGCGAACTGCGCGGGGGTGACCTCCTTCCCGCTCATCGACGTCAACGGCGACGGCGTGCCCGACAACTTCAAGATCGGCGAGAGCACGCGTCCGACCGCGGTCTCGCTCCTCGGCGACGGCAACCCCACGACCGACCTGACGGGCACCGGCATCCTCGACGTCGACATCAACAAGGACGGCATCGTCGACCTCATCCTCTTCGCGCCCGGCTCCAATAAGCCGCAGTTCCGCATCGGTCTCGATATCGCCGACCAGGGCAACCTGGCGAAGACCGCGCCTGACCCGGGCCAGGGCCTGGCGCCCTCGGCATGGGCGAAGAGCGCCGGACAGCTGTCCTTTAACCTGCCGATCACGGGTACCTCGGGCTACTACCAGGTGGCCGTCGGCGCGACCTACGACGACCCGATCGGCATCACGCACAAGTGGTCCTCCGTGACGGCGATGAACATCTCGGGCCTGTCCGCGGCGTCCTACGGCGTCCTGGCCACGAGCCAGCCCATCACGGCCTCGATTTTGGGCAACCTCGTGCTCCGGGTGCCCAACATCACGCGTCTAGCCACGCCGCTGGCCCAGGACACCACCTTCTTCTTCGTCGACAACTTGACCTCGCTGACCTTGCCCGGCCTCGTCTACGTCGGCTCGGAGATCATGCGCGTCAAGAAGGGCGCGGCGCAGAATTCGCTCGAGGTCGTCTTCCAGAGCGGCGACCCCGCGCCGTTCAACGGACGCGGTCTGCGCGGATCGGCGCCCATCATCCACACCGCCGGGGAACTGCTCTCCGACTCAGGCGCCATCCTCTTCGCCCAGTTCGTCTCGGCGACCGGCGCCGTCTCGCCGCCGCAGCCGATGTGGATGTACCGCGTCGATCCCTCGGCTCCGACCATCCCCGGACCGGCGACGCCGCTCGAGCAAAACAAGCCCTCGTACGCGGTCAAGTGGTCTCCGTCCTTGCAGTTGGTCTCGGGCGTCTCCGCCTACGAGGTCCAGGAGCGCGGCGGCGATCCGAAGAGCCTGTCCGAGACGGTGATCTGGCGCACGATCAACGTCATTCCGTCGCGCCTGACCACCTACAACGTGGGCGATCCGACCTTCCCCGGCGAAGGCCCGCGCAAGCCGGCCCAGTTCTTCAGCTACCGCGTGCGCGCGATCAGCGGCGCGGGCGTCGCCTCGAACTGGTCGCCGCTCGCGCCGTCGGCCGTCACGGGCATCAGCGAGAGCATCCTCTCGGGCGTCAGCAACTACCCCAACCCGTTCGATTCGCGCAAAGGCGGCGACCTGGGCCTGACGAAGATCACCTACACCCTCAACGCCGACGCCGACACGACGATCACGATCTACGACGCTCTGGGCTACCTGGTCAAGACCATCTCCTGCGCTCCCGGCTCCGAGGGCGGCAAGACGGGCCAGAACTTCGTCCCCTGGACCGGCCGCAACGACGCCGGCGTGCTCGTCTCCAAGGGCGGCTACACGGCCCGCATCAAGGCCAAGGCGCCCGGCGGCACCGCGACCGCCATCCGCAAGATCGGCGTCATCCACTAAGGTTGGTGTCAGGCCTCCCACTTTCCCACTTATTCCCGGAGATCAGAATTCAGGAAAAGTGGGAAAGTGGGAGGCCTGACACCAATATTGACTTGAACGAGCGGGGGGGGACTCGCTAGAATCCCCCGGTGCGACTCCGACCGCTGTTCGCGGCCTCCTTCCTATTAATATCGTCCGCCGCGGTCGTTTTCGCGCAGGCCCCGGACATCAAGGCCCTGCTCAACGCGGCCAAGTCCTCCGAGGCCCAGACCCGCCGTCAGGCCGCCGAGGACCTCGGCAACAGCCGCAATCCCGCCGCGATTCCCGCGCTCAAGACCTTGCTCGCCGATCCGCATCCCTTCGTGCGCCAGGCGGCGGCTCAGTCCTTCGCCGTCGTGTCCGATCCCTCCGTCGTCGGCCCGCTCGTCGTCGCGTTGAAGGACACCGCTCCGTCGGTGCGCAGCGCCGCGATGCGCGTGCTCGGTAAGCTTCGCTCCGCCGACGCCGTCGGCCCGTTGTCCGAGATTCTCTCCGACCCCGATCCGATCGCGCGCAAGACGGCCGCCTCCTCGCTCGGTGAGATCGCGTCGAAGGCCGCGACGAAGGCCCTCGCGGCGGCGCTGTCCGATAAGGACCCCGGCGTACGCGGCGAGGCCGCGAAGTCCCTCGGTCTCCTCGCCGATCCCGCCGCGCACGACGCGCTGAGCGCCGCCCTCAAGGACGCGGACGCCGGCGTCCGCGTACAGGCTGCCGCCGCGTTGGCCAAGTCGGGCGACGTCTCCGGCCTGCCCTCCGCTTACGCCGCGCTCAAGAGCAAGGACGCGATGGCCCGTCAGCAGGCCGCCTCCACCGTCGGACTCGTCGGCGACAAGACGGGCCTCGCGGCCCTCGAAGCCGCGCTCGCCGTCGAGAAGGACGCCAACGCCCGCGGCATGATGGAGTTCGCCCGCGCCCAGCTCAAGTCGCGCCTGGGCATCGTCGACAAGCCCGCCGTCAAAAAGGCCGCGGCCAAGAAGGCGCCCGCGAAAGCCGCTAAGCCGGCGCCGGTCAAAAAGGAGTCTAAGTGAAGAAGAACCGGACCTTTCCGAAACGATTTTGTCTCGTCTTCTCGCTTTTGGCCGTCGTCCTCTACGTCCCCGGCATCGCGCGGCTGCCGTTCCAGCCGGTGTTCGGGCCGCTCGAACAACTCTGGCACCACGCGAGCTTCACGATGCGCGCGAAGTCGCTTCCCGCCGGCGATCCGCGCCTGATCGTCGCCGCCGTCGACGAAGCCGCTGTTCACGAGCTCGGCTTCCCGCTTCCGCGCCGCTACTACGCCACGGCCCTCGACACGATGAAGAAGTACGGGGTCAAGGTCGTGATCTTCGACGTTCTTTTCTTCGAGCCGCGTGAAGGCGACGCCGAACTGGCCGCGGCGATGAAGCGTCACGGCGGCGTCATCAACCTCTACACCGCGGGCATCACCTCCGACTCCAAAGGAAAGGTCCTCGTCCGCGTCGCGATCCCGCCCATCGAGAAGGCGTCGAAGAGCCTGGGCAGCGCGACCATCGACCGGCACATCGACAACGACGGCCACGTGCGCACGATGGCGCTCTTCGATCCGGAAATCCCCGATCCCGTTCGCGGCGGCAAGGCCCCGCTGACCTCGGTCGCCGCCATCGCCCTCTCGCTGTATACCGGGCGCACCCTCGAGGACCTCGAGAAGTCCTATCCGACGGAAGACGGTTCGATGATGATGGTCAACTATCGTCGCCCGCGGGTGTGGCCGCTGCAGAACGACGCGACGGGCGTGCCGGTCTACAACTCGCCGTACGTGCAGGTTTCGATCATGGACCTCATCAAGGGCAAGCTCACGCCCGAGCAGATCAAGTTGCTCAAGGGATCCATCGTGATCGTCGGCTCGACGACGACCGGCTACTACGACCACTTCCCGACCCCGTTCACGAGCCAGGCGCCGCGCGCCGAGTACCACTTGCACGTGATCGACAACATCCTCAACAACGACGCTCTTCCCGCGCCGGACTTCCTCTTCGCGATCCCGCTCCTGCTCCTCATGGCCTGGGTGCCCTACCTGCTCCTGCCCTTCGCTCCGATCGTCGGCGCGATCACCGTCGCCGTCTTGCTCGGCGGCATGGTGGCCGGTTCCCTCGCGTTCATGTCGCATGGCGAGGTCCTCTATCCCGTGGTCCCCGGCATCGTCCTGCTGATCAGCTTCCTCGCGCTGAACATCCACCGCGCGCTGACCGAGGGCGCGGAGAAAGCGCTCATCAAGGCCAAGTTCGGCCAGTTCGTCTCACCGGAAATCGTCGAGGAACTCGCCAACGACCCCGAGAAGGCCAAGCTCGGCGCCCAGAAACGCGAGATGACGATTTTCTTCCTCGACATCGCGCACTTCACGACGATCTCTGAGAAAATGAGCGCCGAGGCGCTCATGACCTTCCTCAACCGTTACCTGTCCGCGTTCAGCGAGGTCATTCTCGACCGCCGCGGCACGATCGACAAGTTCATCGGCGACTGCGTCGTCGCGTTTTGGAACGCGCCGATCGAAAACAAGGACCACGCGCGCGACGCGGTGCTGTCCGCCCTGCGTTGCCAGGTGGCCATCGCCGAGCTCAATAAGAACCTCGATCCCGGCATCCCGGAAATTCCCCAAATCCGCATCGGCATCAACACGGGCGTCGTGAACGTCGGCTTCACCGGGACGGAGCGCAAGCTCGCCTACACCGTGATCGGCGACGAGGTCAACCTCGCGTCCCGCCTCGAAGGCGCGAACAAGTTCTTCGGCTCGCAGATCATCATCAGCGGCGCCACCTACGAGAAGGCCAAGGACGCCGTCGAGGCGCGCTACCTTGGCCGCGCGCGCGTGGTCGGCAAGGAATTGCCCGTGCCCGTGTACGAGCCGCTGGCCGAAAAAGGCAAGCTCAACGCGGCGTGGACCGCCGCGTTGCCTGTATGGGAGAAGAGCGTCAAGGCGTTCTACGATAAGAAATACGACGCGGCGCTCGCGGGCTTCGAGGAGTTCATGAAGCTCCTGCCCGAGGACGGTCCCGGCGAGCTGTACCTGGGCCAGTCGCGCGACTACTCGGCGTTGCCGCCCGACGACTGGGATCAGGTCTTCAACCTCACGGCCAAATAGAATGAACATCTTCTGGCGGCTGATGCTCGGCCACCTGCTCTGCGACTTCACGCTCCAAACCAACTTCATCAACCGCTGGAAGCGCACGAGCCAGTGGGGCCTGTTCGCGCATTGCGCGATGCATCCGGTCGCCTACCTGATCATCGCCTGGCCCTTTCTCGGCGACTTCTGGATCGAGAACTCCTTCTTCCACCTCAACGGCTGGTCGTGCGTGGCGATCATCTTCATCACGCACTACCTCGAGGACTGGTGGCGCGTGTTCACGATCTTCAAGTACGGCATGCCCGACAACACCTTGTTCTTCGCCTGGGACCAGGTCATCCACTACGCCGTGATCTTCTCCGTGGCGCCGCTCGCGGTCACGACCGGCCCGGTCGCGGGATTCTTTCCCGAGAAGTGGCCCGTGCTCGGCTGTCTCTTCGTGCTCGTGACCCACGCGTGCACCGTGCTCATCTACTTCGTCGAGAAGGACCTGCACGGCGCCGACTATCCGGGCGACGACGAGAAGTACCTGGCCATGGCCGAGAGACTGATCCTGGCCATGTGCTTTCTGTTCCCGACGCCGTTCGGCGCGGGCGCTCTCGCCGCGCTGTGGCTGTGCGTGATGTTCTTCCTGCGCCGCCGCCGCCTCTTCGACCTGACGACCTTCACCTTTTACACCGGAGCGGTCGTCTCTTTGCTCTGCGGCCTCGCGGGCCGCTTCGTGTACTACTCGTAAGGAATCCATCATGAACGACATCCTGATTCTCTCCGGCTCGCGCACTCCCATCGGCTCCATCAACGGCGCGCTCGCCAACTACACCGCGCCCCAGCTCGCGGGCAAGGCTGCCGCCGACGCGATCGCCAAGGCGGGCGTCGCTGCCGTCGATCTAGGCGAAGTCGTCCTCGGCTGCGTGATTCCCGCCGGCATCGGCCAGGCGCCCGCTCGCCAGGCCGCGATCGCGGCCGGCATCCCCGTCTCCGTCGGCGCCACGACCGTGAACAAGGTGTGCGGCTCGGGCATGAAAGCGGTCATGATGGCCGCGCAAGGCATCGCGCTCGGCGAGCAGGACTTGGCGCTCGCCGGCGGCATGGAGTCCATGTCGAAGGCGCCCTACCTGCTCGACAAGGCGCGCTCGGGCTACCGCTACGGCGACGCCAAGCTCCTCGACTCCGTCCTGCGTGACGGCCTCATGGATCCCTACGACGGCGTGCACATGGGCGATTGCGGCGAGCTGTGCGCGAAGGAGCAGGTGATCACGCGCGAGATGCAAGACGCGTGGGCTGTGCGCTCCTATCAAGCCGCGATCGACGCCCAGGCCAAGGGCTACTTCAAGAACGAGATCGTCGGCATCGACGGCATCGAGCTCGACGAAGAGCCGGGCCGCGCCAAGCTCGACAAGATCGCGAAGCTTCGCCCCGCCTTCCAAAAAGACGGCACCATCACCGCCGCCAACGCCTCCAAGCTCAACGACGGCGCGGCCGCCCTCGTGCTCGCGAGCGCCAAAGGCGCGGCGGGCAAGAAGCCGCTGGCTAAGATCGTGGGCTGGTCCACGCACTCTCAAGAGCCCAAGTGGTTCACCACGGCCCCCGCGCTCGCGGTGACCAAGCTCCTCAAAAACGTCGGCTGGACGACCGACCAGGTCGACCTCTTCGAGATCAACGAGGCCTTCGCGGTCGTGTCCTTGGCCGTCGCCAAGCTCGCCAATCTGCCGCACGAGAAGATCAACGTGCACGGCGGCGCCGTCGCGTTGGGCCACCCTCTCGGCGCGTCGGGTGCGCGCATCCTCGTGACCTTGATCAACGCGCTCAAGATCCGCGGCGGCAAGCGCGGCGTCGCCGGGATCTGCCTCGGCGGCGGTGAAGCCACCGCGATCGCCATTGAGCTCGTTTAAGTACTCGTCGTCCCTCACGCTCGAAGGCCTGTCCGCCGTCGTCGAGGGCGGGCGCAAGGCCGTGCTGCCTTCTTCGGCCCTCGCCAAGGTGGCGTCGGCGCGAAGATCCCTCGAGAAGATTCTTTCCACCGGCAAGCCCGTGTACGGCGTCAACACCGGCTTCGGCGAGCTCGCGTCGGTGCGCATCTCCAAGGACCGCCTCGCGCAGGTTCAGCGCAACCTCGTCGTGTCCCACGCCTGCGGCGTCGGCGAGCCGATGACCGCCGCCGAGGCCCGTGGCATCCTCTTCCTGCGCATCAACGAGCTCTCGCGCGGCTACTCGGGCGTGCGTCCCGCTCTCGTGCGCCAGCTCGCGCGCATGCTCGACGCGGGCATCGTCCCGCTCATCCCGAGCCGCGGCTCCGTCGGCGCCAGCGGCGACCTCGCTCCTCAGGCGCACATGGCTTTGGCCGTCATCGGCGAGGGGGATGTTTTATTCCGCGGCCGGCGCATGCCCGCCGTTCAGGCGCTCAAGCGCGCGGGCCTCAAGCCCTTCGTGCTCGCCGAAAAAGAAGGACTATCCCTTCTCAACGGCACCCAGGCCATGCAGTCCGTCGGCGGCCTCGCTTTGCTCTCCGCCGAGCGCGTCTGGCGCGCCGCGAATCTCGCCTGCGCCGCGAGCCTCGACGCCCTGACCGGCACGCCCGCCCCTTTCGACGAGGCGATCCAGCGTCTGAAGCCGCATGCGGGCCAAGCTTCAGCCGCGCGTTCTTTGCGGCGATTATTGGCAGGTTCGGAGATACGCCATTCGCACGTCGTCGACGATCCGCGCGTGCAGGACTCTTACTCTCTGCGCTGCGCTCCCCAGGTTCACGGCGCCGTTTTGGATCGTCTGCTCGAAGCCCGTCGGGTCGTCGAGATCGAGTTGCGCTCCGTCACCGACAACCCGCTCGTCGTCGGCGGCCGGGTCATCTCGGGCGGCAACTTCCACGGCCAGGCCCTCTCCTTCGCCTTCGACGCCGCCTCCGGTGCTTTGACCGCGCTCGCCAATATCTCCGAACGCCGCACCTTCCAGGTCACCGCCGGCCACGCGCCGCGCCTGAAGCCCTTCCTCGCCAAAGACCCCGGTGTGGAGTCCGGCTACATGATCGCGCAGTACACCGCCGCCGCGCTCGCCTCGGAGAACAAGGCCCTCGCGCACCCCGCGTCCGCTGACTCGATTCCGACCTCCGCCAACAAAGAAGACTTCGTCTCGATGGGCATGTGGTCCGCCCTCAAGCTCAAGAAAATCGTCTGGAACGCCGCCCAGGTCGTCGCCATCGAGCTCGTCTGCGCCGCCCAGGCCGTCGAATTCCACCGGCCCCTGAAGTCGGGCCGCGGCGTGGAAGTGGGTTTGGCGGTTCTCCGTTCCAAGGTCAAAGCCTCCAAGGGCGACGAAGTCCTTTCCGGCAAGTTGGAGACGGCGCGAGAACTGATTCTATCCGGAGCTTTTGACTAGGTGCCAGGCTTGAACTTTTAACTAACTGGGCAGTTAGTTAAAAGTTCAAGCCTGGCACCAAACTTATATGAGAACGATTCGAGCGGCGCGCGGACGGACGATGACGTGCAAGGGGTGGCAGCAGGAAGCCGCCCTGCGCATGCTCATGAACAACCTCGATCCCGAGGTGGCCGAGCGTCCTCAAGACCTCGTCGTGTACGGCGGTCGCGGCAAGGCGGCGCGCAACTGGGCGTGCTACGACCAGATCGTGAAATCTCTTAAGGTTCTCGAGAACGACGAGACCCTCCTCGTTCAGTCGGGCAAGCCCGTCGCGGTGTTCAAGACCCACGACATGGCCCCGCGCGTGCTCATCGCCAACTCGAACTTGGTCGGCAAATGGGCGAACTGGGATCATTTCGACGAGCTCGACAAGAAAGGGCTCATGATGTACGGCCAGATGACGGCCGGCTCGTGGATTTACATCGGCACGCAGGGGATTTTGCAGGGCACCTACGAGACCTTCGCCGAGGCGGCGCGCAAGCACTTCGGTGGGACACTGGCGGGGCGGACGGTCGTGACCGCGGGCTTGGGCGGCATGGGCGGGGCGCAGCCTCTCGCGGCGACGATGAACGGGGCGGCCTTCTTGGGGATCGAGGTCGATCCGACGAGGCTGCGATTCCGGTTGAAGACGAGATATCTCGACGTGATCGAGGAGAATCTCGATCAGGCGTTGGAGCGGATTGAGTACGCGAAGAAGAACAAGAAGGCCATCTCGGTCGGATTGTTGGGGAACGCGGCGGAGATCCTTCCGGAACTCGCGAAACGGCGATTCGAGATCGATGTTTTGACGGATCAGACCTCCGCTCACGATCCTTTATACGGCTATATACCGGCGGGCTACGACATCGCCTCGGCCGCGGCTTTGCGCAAGAAAGATCCTAAGGGCTATACGAAAAAGTCGATCGCCTCCATGGGCCGGCATGTGTCCGCCATGCTCGCCCTGCAGAAGCAGGGCGCGGTCACCTTCGATTACGGCAACAACATCCGCGCTCGCGCCGTCGAAGCGGGCGTGAAGAACGCCTTCGACATTCCTGGCTTCGTCCCGGAATACATCCGCCCTTTGTTCTGCGAGGGGAAAGGTCCGTTCCGCTGGGCGGCGCTGTCGGGCGATCCCGCGGATATTCACACGACGGACCGGGAAGTCCTCAAAGCGTTTCCCAAGAACGAGGCTTTGGCGCGTTGGATCGAACTGGCCGGCCAAAAAGTGGCCTTCCAGGGCTTGCCGGCAAGAATTTGCTGGCTTGGCTACGGCGAGCGCGCCGAGATGGGTGCGCGCCTGAACTGGCTCGTCAAAAAGGGTAAGGTTGGCGCCCCGATCGTCATCGGCCGCGACCACCTCGACTGCGGCTCGGTCGCCTCGCCCAACCGCGAGACCGAGGCCATGCGCGACGGCTCCGACGCGGTCGCCGACTGGCCGATCTTAAACGCGTTGCTCAACACCGCCTCCGGCGCCTCGTGGGTCAGCTTCCATCACGGCGGCGGCGTGGGCATGGGCTACTCGCTCCACGCCGGCCAGGTGACGGTCGCCGACGGCACGAAGGAAATGGGCGCGCGCCTGGAGCGCGTCTTAACGAACGACCCCGGTTTAGGGGTCGTGCGGCACTTCGACGCGGGCTACCCGCGAGCGAAGGCGTTCGCGCGCAAGCACACATCTCTCAAAATCCCCATGGCGAGGTAATCCGATGGCCAGCGACTACTCTTTCGACTGCGTGTCCGACGTCGATCTTAACTTGGTCTCCGAGGTGATCGCGGTCGCGATCAAGGAAATCCAGAACCGCTTCGATCTCAAGGCCGCCAACGCGACCATCGAGCTCGTCGTCAAAGACAAGAAGATGATCATCCGGGCCATCGACGAGTTTAAGGCCGAACAGGTCTACGATGTCCTGCTGACCCGGATGGCCAAACGCGGCCTGCCGATCAAGAACCTGACGAAGGGCAAGGTCGAGGCGGCCCTCGGCCAAACCGGGCGCATCGATGTGACGATCCAGAGCGGCATCCCGACCGACAAGGCCAAGCTTATGCAGGCCGCGATCAAGGAAAACAAGCTCAAGGTCAACGCCCAGATCCAGGACGGGCAGTTGCGCGTGACGAGCAAGTCGAAGGACGAGCTTCAGACGACGATGAACGTCCTCAAGGCCGGCAAGTTCGATCTCGATCTGCAGTTCAAGAACTTCCGGTGAGGCGCGTCGCCAACATCGTCTTCGGCGTCTCGCTGCTGGCGGCCGTGCTCTCCGCCTGGTTCGCGCCGAGGCTGATCTCGTGGTACTACACGCCTCCCGTCGAGCTCGGCGTCACCTGCAAGCCCGCGGTCGAGTGGGGCATCGCGGTGTACCGCAAGACGGTGCTCGCGGGCGCGGGAGCGGGCTTTCTCGTCGGGCTCGGCGTAGCGTGGCTGTTCCGCTCGTTCGGCCGCACGGCCGAGCCTAGCGCCAGTGCTTAACTG
>JAYTIP010000205.1:0-6709 GCA_043731745.1 Elusimicrobiota bacterium
CCGACGGCCCGCCGCCGAACGCCTCGAGCGCGGCGCGGTAAGCGGTCGAGGCCGCGAGTTCGCCGCGCAGCAGCGCGCCTGCCTCGGGATCGGTGGCGCCCTCGCGGTAATCCGCCGGGGCCGGCGGCCTCTGCGAAATTTCCACGAGCACTCCGCCGGCCTTGTGCGCCGCGCCCGCCGCGAGATCGGCGAGGGCCACGATGCCGGCGACGCCGCCCCGCTCGTCCGTCACGACCACGCGGCGGATGTGGTGGGCCACCATGAGCTCGACGGCGTCCTCGATGTCGTCCTCGGCGTGGCAGTGCACGACCGCCGGCGTCATCGTCTCGGCGACCGTGGACTCCATGGGGTTCAGTCCCGCCGCCACGGCCCGCACGACGATGTCGCGGTCGGTGAGCACGCCCACGACGCGCCCCCCGTCCACGACCGGCAGGCTGCCGACGCCCGCGTCGTTCATCATCCTGGCCGCCGCGGTCAAAGAGGAACCCGGGGCAAGACACTCCACGTCGGTCGTCATCAAGTCTTTGATCTTCATGGGCCCTCCTCGTTCCTCATTGTAGGCCCGCGGTGGCGGGCACGGCCATGGACGGCGCGTCATCCTTTTCTTGCCGGACCGTGATCGAACCGGACCAGGCGAGGCCCGAGGCGCGGCCGCCGCCGCGTTGCTCGGGCTTCGCCCGCCGGTGACGAAGGTCCCGGTGCGGCTCGCGCCGCACCTACGCACGGCGACTGCTCCCGGGACGCATGAGCTAGTGCTTCCGTGCGCGCTTTTTGCCGCTCATCGGCGGCGCGATCGTCTTCTCCGCCTTGCGCGACGGGCTCATCTCGGCGAGGCCGAACTTGCCCACCATCTGGGCTTCCGCGTCCGGCTCGACTCCATCCTCCGTCAGCCGCTGCTTGAGCGCGTACATCTGCTCGCCGAGCGCGTCGAAGTCGATCGAGGTCTTCTTGGCCCGAGGGAAGAGCTCGCTCTCTTCCTCTTTAATGTGATGGCGGATGTTCTCGCTGAGGACCTCGAACTTGGCGCAGTAATTGTCCTCGTTGCCGTTCATGAGCTCGAGTTCGGCCACGAGGATCTTCGCCTCGTGATGCTCCTCGTCGGCCTCGTCGATGAGCCCGTCCTCGTCCTCCATGTACTTGCGCAGCGCGGGGTAGAACAGCCGCTCCTCGACCGCCGCGTGAACCTTGAGCTCCAGGCAGGCGTCTTTGACGATGCCCTTCTTCTCTGAGGTCGACTCGGCGTCCTCAAAGGAGTCGAAAAGCTTTTTGACCTTGTCGTGGTCCTTCTTCAGAAGGCTCATGGCCTCCTTCGCATTCTTCGTCTTGAATTTCAACATGGGATCCTCCTTGCGTCAGGCTCAGGATAACAGCGGCGGGGGCCGGGGCCAATGGAGAAGAGGGGACGCTATTGTAGCCGCGTCAAGAAACGGCGGAGGTGAAGCGGTCCCAGGCCATGCGCGCGGCGCCGGCCGCGGTCGCGTGGCCTTTGAGCGCCGCCGTCGTCAAAGTCACGGCCCCGCGCACGCGCGGCACCGTGTGACGGCGGATGCCCTCGCCGATTTCCTTCAAAAACAGGGCGGGCATCGCCTCGACCATGCCGCCGCCGAGGACGACCATCTCGGGATTGAGAAAATCCACGAGGTTCGACAGCGCGATGCCGGCGGTGTGCGCCCGGCAGCGGATCATCGTCTCTATTTGACGATCGCCACCGGCGATCGACTCGGCCAAGGTCCGGCTGCGGATGCGCCCGGCGTCCGTGCCGGCGAGCTCGTAGAGCTTCGGCGCCCACTGCTTCATCGCGAACGCCGCGGCCTCGCCCGCGATCGCGACGCGGCTGATCCAGTCGTCGAGCACGCCCTGACGCTCCGAACCCGCCAGCGGCCCCATCGGCGAGATCAGGTAGTGGCCGATCTCCCCCGCGTCGCCGGTGGCACCCGTGTGCAGCTTGCCGTCGATGATCACCGCGCCGCCGACGCCGGTGCCGATGAACACCCCGATCACGTGCTTCAAGCCCTTCGCCGCGCCCAATTGATGCTCGCCGTACAGGCCCATCTGCACGTCGTTGCCGACGAGCACGGGCGCGCCCGTCAGCTTGGTCAGGCGCTTGCCGATCTCGTAGCCGTTGAGGTCGACCATGTTGGGAAAGCACTTGATGACCCCGCCTCGGCGGTCCACGGTGCCCGCGCAACCGACGCCGACGGCCGTCACGGTGCGCTTCTTCTTCTCGGCCCGTCTCATGAGGTGCTCGACGATCTCATTGAGGGCCCGAGTGAAGTTTTTCTCGCCCTTTTCCGGCGAGGTTTTGAGCTTGAGCTCCTCCATCGGCTCGAAGCCCTCGTCATAAAGGGCGCCCAGCATCTTCGTGCCGCCGATGTCGATCCCGATGGTCGCGCGTTTGCGCATGAAGGCCAGTATGACGCGCGCGCAGACCGAACCCCAGTCCCGCAAAGGGACTTTAGTTGGAAGCCTTCGTGACCGAGCTCAGTGCGCCGACATCGCCTCGAGCTTCTTGGCGAGCTCGGGATCGGCGAGGAGCTTCTTGACCTGCGTGTTCTCGAGCAACGCCGCGGGGTCTTTGCCTTGCAGCGACTGAAGCCGGTCCTGCGCGGAGGAGGGCGCGAGCGCGAGCAGGCTGTGCGCCCGGGCGAAGGCGGCGGCCGCCGACGCGTCGAGCGCGGCTTTGACGCCGGGACGGGCCTGCGCGAGCGGTTGTTCGAAGGCGAGCACGATGGACAGCAACAGCCAGGCGACCGCGCCGCCTTTGGCGGCGCCGACGACCACTCCGGCGAAGCGGTCGGGCTTGCTGTCCTGTCCGCCCGGAACGACGGCGGCGACGATCCGGCGCGCGACCAGCATGACGGAGACGAGGATGACGGGCATCAGCAGCATGCCCAAGACGGCGGCCGTCGGCGCCGCGGGCCAACCCCCGCGCGCGGCCACGGCCGGCGCCAACGCCGCGGCCAAGGGCTTGGCGCAGAGATAGCCCGCCGCCATGCCCGCGAGCACCGACAACTGCCCGATCGCGCCCGAGCGATAGCCGAGCGCGGCGAACAGGACCAACGCCGTCAAAATCCAGAGATCGAGATTCATCGCGGGCAAAATGGTGGGCCGTGCAGGGATCGAACCTGCGACCTTCCCCGTGTAAGGGGGTCGCTCTACCGCTGAGCTAACGGCCCGTTCACGACGGAGTTTAACAGGTTTTGATCGGAGCGACCATGGGGCGGTGCTACCGGTGGTGCCATGTGGGATTACTTCAGAAAGCCTAACGCGAAAACGACGAGCCCCACGACGCCGAAGCCCATCGACACCAGCCAAAAACGCCGTTTGCGGGTGAGCGCCGCGATGGCGGCGATCCCGATCGCGACTTGGAACAGGGTGACGGCGGTCGCGAAGGTCTGATGCGTCGCGAGATGGCGGCGCGACGAGGTCTCGAGCTCCTTCGCCTCGACGGAGATCCTCGCCTGCTCCTCCTCGTACTTCCCGAGTTTGTCCGAATCCTCGGAGGCGACGGGCTGCTTGAGGGCGCGGCGGAAGTCGATCTTCGAGCCGAGCACCGCGGCCTTGATGCCTTTCGCCTGGTAATACGACCAGGCGTCGGACGCTTTCATCTGCTCGATCATCGCCTCATTGGCGTGATGGCCTGACAGCAGCGCGGAGACGGCGGCCAAGACGGCGAGCAACGCCGAAGTCAACGCGACGCCCATGATCCAGCTTTGCGCCGCGCCTTGGGCGTGATGATGGATCTCTTCCTGCAGGTGCTCGGTCGGGATTTCAGCTTCTTCCATAATTGGCGGCCTTGCCGCAGTGCTTGCACGCCGCTTCGGTCAACTCGGCGATCCGGGCGCGCGACTTTTCGAGCTCGGAAACGAGCCGGCGCCGCTCGGACAGGTTCGCCCTCAGCTTCGAGATGCTGATCGCGTTGACGGCGAAGATGCCGAAGATGACCGCGGTGTTCCAAGCCGAGAGCGTGAAGGAGAATCCGCCGGTGCGCGTGAGCGAGTCCGCGATCTGGTAGGTCGCGGTCGACAGCAACGCGGCGACGACGCCCCAGCGCGCCCCGATGTGCCAGCTCGCGATCGAGATCGGCAGGAGATAGAAGACCGTGAGGTGCACCTCCGCGGTCGTCACGATGTCGACGAAGAAGACCGCCACGAGAGCGCAGCCGGCGAGCAGCAGCAGGCTCCGGCGGGAACGGCCCTGCAGATGCTCGTCGATCCGGCTGATCAGGCGAAGGGCGTTCATGAAAATTGGTGGGCCATGCAGGGATCCGAGGCGAGCTGACGGCCCGTTCACGACGGAGTTTAACAGGTTTCGACCTGAAATTTGTAAAACTTTTCGTGGCCAAGCAACGAAAACCGGTCCCTCCCGAATTTTTCGCTTTCGAGGTCCGTCCGTCCTTCGGCAAGCCGTGGTTCGGCGCGCTCGTCGCGCTGTGGGTCGCGGCCGTACTTGCCGCCTACCGTCCGCTTCATCTTCCGTTTCTGTCCCCCTCCGCCTGGCTCGACGGCGTTCCGCCCGTCTGGCTCATGAGCGCGGCCTCGGTGCGGCGGCACCTCGGGCATTTGGCCATTCTCGCCGCCTTCACGGCGCTGTGCGCGTCGCTCGGACGAGGCCTGCTGCGCCGCGCGTTTAAAATCGAAGACCTCAACCCGTTCGAGACTTTCTCTTACGGCTTCGGCCTCGGTCTTAGCACCTTGGCGCTGGCGACCTTCGCGCTCGGCGCGGCTCAGGCCCTCAGGCCGGCATTCGTCTTCGCGACGACCGCGGCGCTCGTCGTCTTGGCGGTTCGGCTCAATTACGGCCTACCGGCCTCGAAAGACGAGCGCGCGTCGGTCCTGAGAGATCCCGCCTGCGCCGCGCTCGCCATGGTCGCGGCATACCTGCTGGCGTTTCAGTGCTATCACGCGCTGGCGCCCGAAGTCTCCTTCGACGCGCTCGTCTACCACCTCGGTCTGCCCAACTTATACCGGCTCAGCGGCGGCCTCGTCGCCGCCCCGGCCGTCGCCTACTCCGGATTTCCGGCGCTGCTCGACTGGGCTTACTGTCTCATGCTCTTTTTCTCCGACGATATGTCCGCCAAGCTGATCCATTGGGCCTGCGCCGTGGGCGTCGCGGCCGCGCTCGTCGGCTTCGGCGCGCGCCTTAGGCGCCCGCTCGCCGGCTGGGTCGCCTGCGTCGTCTTTCTAGGCGCCCCAGTGACGATTTACAACACGACGAAGGCCGCCGTGGACACCGGCTCCGCGTTCTTCGTCCTGCTCGCGGTCGCGAGCCTGGCGCTCTACTTGTCGCGGCGCGAGACACCGGGAGCGCTGGAATTATCCGCGGCGCTTTGCGGCCTCGCGATGGGCGTCAAGTACACGAACTGGCCTCTGCTGCCGCTGATTCTGCTCGTGCTCGCCGCGCACGACGAGAGCCGGCGCGCCCTCACGCGCTACGGGCTCGTCGCGTTCGCGCTGGTCTCGCCGTGGATTCTGAAAAACCTCGCGCTTTATCATAATCCGGTTTTCCCCTTCTTCACGGATGCGGGCGCGCGTCTGCGTGCGGACGCGTGGGGCAGAAATTGGTCCGCTGTCTTGGCCGATCCTCGGGCCCTCATTAAGGTTCTGCTGCATCCCTGGTTCGCCACGATCCAAGGCGCGACGGAGTTCGACGCGATCGGCCCCGTCTTTTTGATCGCCTTGGCCGGCCTCGCCTGGTTGCGCGCCGCGAGCGCCGAAAGCCGGGCGTGGCTATGGGTCGTCGCGGGACTTTGGCTCGTCTGGTGGACGACGACGGCGATGCCGCGCTTCTTTTTGCCCGGGCTGTGCCTGTTGAGCGTCTTCGTCGGCGTCACCGTCGAGCGCCTGCCGAATTGGGCGCGGGCCGTCGCCATCGCCCTCGTGTGCGGGCTCGCGCTCGACGCCGCCGCCGATTTTTCCGCCGTGACCTCTCAGCTCGGCAGCCGGGAGTACCTCGTAGACGGCGCGTCGAAGGAAGACTACCTCAAGCGCTCTCGCCTGATTTACCCCGCCTCGTATTATAACGCCGCCGAATGGATCGACCGCAACGCGCCTGCGAGCGCGCGCGTGCTCCTCCTCAACGGCGGGCGCGGCGCCTACCTCAACAGGCCGTTTTTGGCTTCGAGCCAGCTCGATGACGACCTTCTCGCGCGCTGGCTTAAGGGCAGCGGCACGGCCGACGAGCTCTATTCGATTTTCCGACGCGAAGGCGTCACTTACCTGCTCGTCAACATGGCGTGGCTCTGGAGAAGCGACCCGGACCGGGGCGTCTCACCCGAGCGCGCGCGCGTGCTGCGCGAGTTCTTCGACAAATACGCCCGCAGGCGTTACCGGGATCTCGAGCGCGATCCCACCGCCTTCCGGTGGGTCTTAGTCTATGAGATCGGCCCGGGAACTGGCGCGCCGCCGAAGGGGATCATTCCGCTGGTGGAGTGGTATCAGACCGGGGGCGCCTCCGGCCTCGCCTCTCATCCGAACATCACGATCGAATAAACGCTTGCGGGAAATTTTCGCGCGGAATTTGATATACTCATCGCGTTAAGGGGCCGTGGTGTAGCTGGCCTAACACGCCGCCCTGTCAAGGCGGAGATCGCGGGTTCAAATCCCGTCGGCCCCGCCAGTTTTCGCAGAATGAAACCCAGTTCCTCCTCGAGGGATTGGGTTTCGTCTTTTCCGCGGAGAAGTTGTTATGATGCGGCAATGACAATCAG
>JAYTIP010000206.1:0-3428 GCA_043731745.1 Elusimicrobiota bacterium
CGACAACCCCAACAGCCGCCTCCAGCAGTTCGACGTCGACGGCAAGTGGAAGTCCAACGTCGGCGAGGCCCAGGGCTTCTTCGACAGCAAGCGCCGCGAGGGCCGCATGAAGAACCCCAACGGCGTGGCGATCAACGGCGAGGGCGTGGTGTACGTGGCCGACACCGGCAACCAGCGCATCGACGCGTTCAGCCCCGAGGGCGTGTTCCTCTTCGGCTTCGGCCCCAAGGTCGGCAATTTCATGCTCCTCGAGCCCGTCGCCGTCGCCTGGGACAAGGCCGGCTTCGTCTACTTCGTCGACAAGGGCCTTAAGCGCGTGTTCAAGTGCGAGCCCTCGGGCGCGTACATCAACTCGTGGGGCGAGGACGGCGACGGCCCGGGCGAGTTCAAGTCGCCAGTCTCGATCGCGTTCGACGGCCAGAACTACCTCTACACGCTCGACTCGCAGCTGCGCCGCGTCAGCGTCCACACCAAGGACGGCAAGTGGCTCGCCGACTTCTTCGCGGGCGGCAAGCAGGAGCGCGAGCTGTTGGCGCCGGTCGCCGTCTCCGTTCAGGGCGATAAGCTCGTGATCGCCGACGCGGGTAAGAACCGCCTCGTCAGCTACGATCTGCACCCCATGCTCACCGCGCCGACGGGCGTGTCGACGACCACCAAGGACGGCGTCGTGGCCATCTCCTGGGATCCCGTCGCCGATCCGTGGACCGGCGGTTACGTCGTGATGCGTTCGACGAGCGCTTTCGGGCCCTGGAACAACGCGGGCGAGACCAAGACCGAGACCTTCCAGGACGCCGACGTGACGCCGTATGAAAAATTCTGGTACCGCGTCGCCACTAAAGCGAAGACCTCCGACATCGGTCCGGCGGGCCGCCCCATCGACGTCTTCGTCGCGGGTTCCTTCAACCGCTCGCCCGTCGAAATCTCGACGATCACCTTGGGCGACATCTACGCCGCGAACTACAAGTGGTACCTGCGCAATCCGATGGGCACGGCCGTGCTGACCAACAACGTCAACGTGCCCTTCCAGAACGTCAAGCTGACCTTCAAGCTTAAGGACTACATGGACTTCGGCTTCGACACCGAGGTCAAGAAGCTCGAGCCCAAGCAGACGATCGAGATACCGCTCATCGCGACGCTCAACAACAAGGTGCTCGACATCAGCGAGGACACGCCCATCCAGGCCGAGTTCACGATGACCTACTTCGAGAGCGGCAAGCAGCAGACCGTCTCGATCACTAAGCCCCTGCGCCTGTATTCGCGCAACGCGATCACCTGGCAGGATCCGCAGCGCATCGCCAACTTCGTGACGCGCAAGGACCCGCCCGTGCGCGACTTCGTGCGAGGCGTCTCGACCCTCGAATTCAAAAACCGAAAGGCCGCCGCGCTCAACGAGCCCTCGGTCAAGGCGATGCGCATTTGGAACGCGATGTCGGAGTACGGCCTCAAGTTCGTCGCCAACGCGGCCAACCCCTTCGAGACCGCCCACGACGATCCGAATTTCCCGGTGGACTACACGCAGTTCCCCCGGGAGACTTTGCGCACGAAGAGCGGCCAGTGCTCGGATCTTACCTCGCTCTACGCGTCCATGCTCGAGGACAGCGAGGTCCGCGTCGCGATCCTCGACTATCCCGGCCACATGACCATGATGTTCGACACCGAGGCCGAGGATCCCGCGGAAGCGGGCATCCCGGCGGACCTGCTCGTCGAGCACGATGGGACGATGTGGGTGCCCATCGAGGTCACCTACGTGGGCAAGCCGTTCATCGACGCCGTGTCGAAGGCCGCCTACGCGTATAAGGCCGAAGCCGAGAAGGGCCGCGTCCGGATCTACGACCTGCACAAGGCGTGGGCCACCTACGAGCCCGTCACCATGCCCCCGACCGACTTCACGCCGAAGCTGCCGGAACCGACGGCGCTCGAGCGCCGCTACGACGACCAGGTCAACGTCCTCGCCAAGGACCGCTACAACTTCCTCAAGAAGCTGTATGAAGGCGAGATCCGCAAAGACGGGAAGAACGCGGACGCCCAGTTGCAGCTCGGTATCATCGAGTACCAGATCGGCAACCGCGAGGCGGCCGTCACCGAGTTCAACAAGGTGCTCTCGCTCGATCCGACCAACGCGCCCGCGCTCAACAACCTCGGCTCCGTCGCCTTCCTCGAGGGCGACAACGCCGAGGCCGAGAAGCGCTACACGCAGGCGTCCGAGTCCTCTCCGGACGACGCGGTCATCTGGCTCAACCTCGTGAAGACCTCGATCCGTCTCAAGAAGGCGGAGAAGGCGCGCGCGATGGGCGAGAAGGCGGTCGCCCTCAATCCCAGCTTCAAGCCGTTCGTCGACAGCCTCATCAAAGGCAGCTAATCAGGAGAACGCCATGAAATTAATTCTGACCGCCGTCGTCGCCGCGATGCTCGCGCTTCCCGCGCGCGCCGAGGAAGCCGCCAAGCCCGCCGCGCCCGCGAAGGCGAGCTGGTCCGACTTCCTGAAGAACCTCCGCAACTCGCTCGGCCAGTCCGCCGTCAGCGGCGAGCGCAAGAAGGCGCGCAACGCCACGAGCGTGGCCGCCGTCCGCGGCAAGAAGCAGAAGAACATGGCCGATCTCAACGAGCCGTCCATCATGGGCGACAAGGGCAGCCAGAAGGCGAAGGTCGACGACAAGAACGACGCCGACCTCGACGCCGCGGTGGCCGTCGTGCAGAAGGGAGATCTCGACAAGGGCCTCGCCGCGCTGCAGGACTTCAAGACCTCGCACCCCAAGCACCGCACCGAGGACGTGGACAAGCTCATCGAAGGGATCAAGGCTCAGCAGGCGGAAAAGGGGAACGCCGCGCCGGCCGCGAAACAGTAGTTCTCGACCGTCAAGTCAAAGGGCCCCCGTTTAAAAGCGGGGGCCCTCTCTTTTGTCGGACTGTCGGCGTCGAGCGCTAGCGCTTACCCTGAAGGCGCTTGATCAAGCCCGTCGTCGAGTACCCCTTCTTAAGCGGCACGATCACGACCTTGCCCGCGTACTTCGACTCAGGCAGGTCTGAGGGCTTGTAGTCGCCGCCCTTCACCTGAACGTCGGGGCGCAGGCGCGACATGAGCGGGGCGGGCGTCGTCTCGCCGAAGCCGACGACGGCGTCGACGCAACCGAGTGCTGCGATCACCTCGGCGCGGTCGCGCCACTTGTTGACGGGACGCCCCGGTGCCTTGTCGAGCGCCTTGGCGGACTTATCGGAGTTGACGCCGACGACGAGCAGGTCGCCTTGCGTCTTCGCCTTCTCGAGCACCTTCACATGCCCGGCGTGCAATATGTCGAACACGCCGTTGGTGAACACGACGGCGCGGCCCTCGAAGCGCCACAGCTCGCGCAAGGTCAGCAGTTTCTTTAATGAAAGAATCTTGGTCGTAGAAGGCATCAGCCGTGGGCCAGCGGCGCGTTGGGGAAAAG